>JAUZRV010000322.1 GCA_030950105.1 Rhodobacterales bacterium
CGCCCTCAAGATGCTCGGCTTTTCCGACGCCCGCCTTGCCACCCTCACCGGGTTTTCCGAAGCCGATGTGCGCAAGGCCCGCCACGCCCAAAACGTGCGCCCCGTCTTCAAACGCATCGACACCTGCGCCGCCGAATTCGAGGCCCAAACCCCCTATATGTATTCCACCTACGAGACCCCTTTGATGGGCGAGGCCGAATGTGAGGCCCGCCCCTCGGATCGCAAAAAGGTCGTCATTCTCGGGGGTGGTCCCAACCGCATCGGCCAAGGCATCGAATTCGATTATTGCTGTTGTCACGCGTGCTTCGCCCTCACCGACGTGGGGTATGAAACCATCATGATCAACTGCAACCCCGAAACCGTTTCCACCGATTACGACACCTCGGACCGCTTGTATTTCGAACCCGTGACATTCGAACACGTCATGGAAATCCTGCACACTGAAATGGAAAACGGCACGCTTCACGGCGTCATCGTGCAATTTGGCGGCCAAACCCCGCTCAAACTCGCCGATGCCCTAGAAGCCGAAGGCATCCCGATCCTTGGCACCACCCCCGACGCGATTGATCTCGCCGAAGACCGCGAACGGTTTGCCGCTCTCGTCAATCAACTTGGCCTGAAACAACCGCACAATGGCATCGCCTCCTCCGACGCCGAGGCCCTCGCAATCGCCGAAGACATCGGCTTTCCGCTAGTGATCCGGCCGTCCTACGTTCTCGGTGGCCGCGCCATGGAAATCGTGCGCGATATGGCCCAGCTTGAACGCTACATTGCCGAGGCCGTCGTGGTTTCGGGCGATAGTCCCGTCCTCCTCGACAGCTACCTTTCAGGTGCCGTTGAAATCGACGTTGACGCATTATCAGACGGCACAACCGTGCACGTCGCCGGCATCATGCAACACATCGAAGAGGCCGGCGTGCACTCCGGCGATAGCGCCTGTTCGTTGCCACCCTATTCGCTCTCCGACGACATCATTGCCGAGTTGAAAGTTCAAACCACTGCGCTGGCCTTGGCCCTCAATGTGGTCGGCCTGATGAACATTCAATTCGCCGTCAAAAACAACACCATCTACCTGATCGAGGTTAACCCACGCGCCTCGCGCACCGTGCCATTCGTCGCCAAATCCACCGATAGCGCAATCGCTTCCATCGCCGCCCGCCTGATGGCCGGTGAACCAATGTCAAATTTCCCGCTACGCGATCCCTACCCCGCCGATGCCAAACCCGGCAGCCAACCCAACGCCGATCCGCTCACTTTGGCCGATCCGTTCATGCCGTGGTTTTCCGTCAAAGAGGCGGTATTGCCCTTTGCCCGCTTCCCCGGCGTCGATACCATCCTTGGCCCCGAAATGCGCTCCACTGGCGAAGTCATGGGTTGGGATGTTTCCTTCCCGCTCGCCTTCCTCAAGGCGCAAATGGGCGCGGGTGTTGACCTGCCGACCTCGGGCAATGTGTTCTTCTCGATCAAGGACGACGACAAAACCGTCATGATCGTCGAGGCCGCAACCGCCCTTGTCGATCTCGGATTTACCATCGTCGCCACCCGCGGCACCGCCACCTTCCTTGAACAACACGGGCTCACCTGCACCGTGGTCAACAAGGTCTACGAAGGCCGCCCCGATATTGTCGACATGATGAAAGACGGTGAAATCGCATTGGTGATGAACACCACAGAAGGCACCCAGGCGGTCGAGGATTCCCGCGAAATCCGCCGCGTCGCCCTCTACGATAAAATCCCCTATTTCACCACCGCCGCCGGTGCCCACGCCGCCGCCATGGCGATGAAAGCCCGCGACGAAGGCGAATTAACGGTGTTGTCGTTGCAGGGGTAGAAATCGATCAACATATCCATTTCTGCTCTATGCAGATTTAAAACCACCCTTCCCCACACGCCGCACATGGACCTTGGGGTAGGGCCGCAACACTGAAAAGCCTGCGTTGCGGGCAGAGCGACCTTTCGCCAAAAGTCGGGCAAGGGCGCCTCTCCCAAAATCTTTGCCTTCGACTAAACACTCACGCCAAATATGCTTCCGACACCGGCAGTGATGGCCATAGCCGCCGCCCCCCAGAATAAGACACGGGCTGTTGCGCGCAGCTTTGGTGCGCCGCCAACTTGGGCACCCAAGGCACCAAGGCCAGCAAGGCAAATCAAGGTGGTGATCACAACGGCCGGGATAATCTTGTCGCTTGGTGCCAAAATAGCAGCAGCGAGAGGAAGGGCCGCCGCGATGGTAAATGTAAGCCCGGAGGCAAGCGCCGCCTGTAGCGGATTTGCGGTATGCACTTCGGATAACCCAAGCTCATCACGCACATGGGCGCCGAGTGCATCCTTGATTGTTAACTCTCTTGCAACCAAGGCGGCCGTTTCGGCGGACAGTCCACGGGATTGATAAATTGACACAAGTTCCGCTTCTTCCTCTTCCGGCATGTCGATGAGGGCCTGTTTCTCGCGCGCGATATCGGCGCGTTCAATATCGGACTGCGAACTCACCGAAACATATTCACCGGCGGCCATCGACATCGCGCCCGCCGCAAGGCCAGCGGCTCCGGCCACTAAAATTGCTGTCGGGCTGGGATCTGCAGCGGCAACACCGACGATGAGCGATGAAACGGACACAATGCCGTCATTGGCCCCCAAAACCGATGCCCGCAGCCAGCCCGCGCGATTGATGTAATGCAATTCTTCATGTGCAGATTCGTAGGGTAAGTTCATGGTGATCTCTTTCAAAAAAGACGGCAACTGTGCAGATTGTATATCCGCCACGCAGCTATTTGAAACTCTCATTTTCAACGGTTAAATCATCAAGCAATTACGCGTCGATTAATGTCACTCAGGACTCGTTCCGGCGTTCCACCCCAACAAGTCACATTAAGTCATCACAACCACCAGAAAATCACCCTATCACTCCCCAAACCTCTCTACCATCCACCCCTTGAACGCCGCCATTGCCTTGTCATGATCCCCGATCACTGGCCGTTCCGGCAATTCCCGCCAATTTTTGAATTCGACATCCGTGTCGCGCCCGTCAATCACCCCCGACAACCGCGCCAACATGAACGCCTGTAGCACGTCGTTCATCCGTTGCTGATACCCCGTGCCTTGCGATTTGAAAAACTTCACAATGTCCTCCTCGATCCACATGGTCACCCGCCGTTTTTTCTGCGGGTACCGCGTTTGACGATTTCGCGCCACTCTGTCGGAACCCGCCGATGGGTTAAAACCGGTTGATGAAAATCCGATTCCGGCATTTCCAGCACGTCAATCATATATCCGTAATCGGCCTTTTGCTTTTTGGTTTTCACTTTCTCGCTAAAGCGTTTCCCGTTCAATTTCGTTCACGAATTGAATGCTAAACGCCCACGATACTGATAAGGAGCACGCGTTTCGCAACATTCTCTGACGGAGATCCAGGGCGAAACGTTTTAATCATCTCGCGTCCTTTTCGGGTTATGCCTCCCGATCAAAATCCTCTCATTTGGTTAATTTTTTGCAACACCAACGTATGCACGCAATACATACGTTTGCCATACGCGAACCATACGTGGCCTTTATGTGTCGCGGATTGGCGTCTTGCCTGTAAGAAACACTAGGCACGGCACCCCAACCTGCAACAATTGTCAGGCAACGCCGCCACGAATCCCCCCAACCCCCTAAGACTCTTTATTAACAATCGGTTATCATATGAGGTGAGCCATTTGTCAGTTAGGCTTGCGTCCCCAATGCAGGTTGCCGCTGACGCATACGCACACTTGGTAATGCGAAAAATGGTCTCGAAAACCGTGGGCTTTTGCCTTTTATTCTCGGGGTTGTGCTGTGCAACAGCAGCGTGAAACCGAAGCCATTTGATAAGAACTTTAAACCAAAATAAACCGGGCGCTCTGGAAACAGGGCGCCTCTTTTTTGCATGCTAAGCCCTTCTAACGATGCAGTATTTCGCCGGTATCCATTTCAACATGAATACCCGTTTCAGGGGCATCCGGAAGATTAAGAGGGTCCGGCAACACCCCCATCCGCATCGCCAAAGCCACAAGTTCGGCCCGATTGACAAGGCCGGCTTTTGTCAACAAATGCTGCATCCTTTGGCGCACCGCCGAGATAGAAACCCCAAGATCATCGGCAATCTGCTTGTCTTGCATCCCAAGACCTATTTTCTCCAGCAACTCCAATTGCTTGTCGGTAATTTCATTGCGCTGCGGGAACTCTGCCACAAAATGTGTCATATACCGTTGATGCGCCGCGACCGCCGCCACATTCAACGTCCACCCATGCGCTTTTACAATCGCAATCATCTCGCGTTTCGAATGGTCCCCCATGAACGAAATCTACGCCGCTTGGGGTGGCGCGTATTGCCGCAGCGGTATCGAAAACCCCGCCCGCATCCCCCGAGACGCCGCGTAACGCATTACTTCCACACGTTTTTCGGGCAAGTGCCGGTACTCGTCTACGAAATCAATGCCCACCATGATTGGCGTTAAAAACCGCATACCGTGGCTGCGAAAGTACGACCATTTTTGCAAATCCGGGTCTTTGTTTACATCATTTAGCCACGTAGAATCGTAAGACGTCCGTATAAACAACGTCTTCTTCCAGTTGGCATAGGAACTGGCGGAAATAAAGTCTATGAACGGTAGTCCAAGCTGTTTTCCCAACGAAACCAACAGGTTCCAGACCTCCACAGATGTCTTTGTTTCCTCGATATCCGCTAAAAATTCGTGCAGAATGTTGGGCGTATACCTTTCTGCATCAACAAATGACCGGCGATCAGAGGGCTCGGACATCCCTATCCCGTCTCGTCTTCAAGGTGGAGCTTCATATCGATCAATATTTGCTGTAGCGCGCTGGTTTCTTTAAGAAGCCGCTTGGCTTCGTTAATGGTGATAATACCATCCTCGATAGATATTGAATATTCGCTCATCAACATCGCAAATCTCTGGCTCAGAACGATCACATCATTGTTGACCCCTCCGGAACTCGAAATGTTTTTGCGCAGCTTGTCATAGGACATCGTTGCACCGTTCAATTCAGCCAATGCACCTGTAACATGGGGATAAGACGCCGATTTTTCCAACGCGGACACCGCATCCACCGGCATAAAACGATCGGCATGTTCAGGGTTTTCTGAGTAATACCGACCCAAAGTTGCCTTTGATTTCCCGGTCAATTCGCAAGCTTTCTCAATGCCCACATCTTTCACCAATGCCTCGGTATGCTTTTTTAGGGAATCTCTGAACAAAGCCCTGATTTCCGTGCTATAATTCTGGCAGCACTTACGGGAGAATTGGCATTGAAACAGCAGAGTTTTTCGTCACTTGAGCAGGCCTACAAGAAGAAGCGGACCAAGCGCGAGTTT
>JAUZRV010000323.1 GCA_030950105.1 Rhodobacterales bacterium
TAGTGTATCGTCGTTCATGGCGGGCTGGATTTTCTGCTGGAGGTGAATGATCTTGTTCAACACCAAAATCATACGACATTTCAACAGCTTGATCTACGCCCGCCAAACGATTTACGCCGCTTCATGAATAATTCGGGATAAATATTTTCCCGCCCTCGGGCAACCCGGAGGGCGGGAAAATAGATTGGTTTAGCCAGCCATCACAGCCGCAAGATGAAAATCCGTATCGCCCAATTGATGATCGATCATCACCAATCGTTTTCCATAATGCGACGCCGGATATTCCCACGTCATCGCAATACCGCCGTGCATCTGGATGCTTTCTTCCGAAATTAATCGCCCCGCACGCCCGATCAGGTTTTTCGCCATCGCACAATACCGCGTCGCCTTCGGTCCGTTAAGTTCGGCCGCCGCTTTTATCACGATGGAACGCGCCTGTTCGATCTCGGTCAACATATCCACGGCGCGATGTTGCAACACCTGAAACCGCCCGATATTCACGCCAAATTGCTTGCGGGTTTTGAGGTATTCCAGAAGCATTTCGTAGGAATAAACCATCGCGCCCAATGATTCCGCACAGAGCGCCAGAACACCGGCGTTCAATGCGTCTTGCAAGGCATCACGCGCATCCGCAAGCAGCAATTTCGCCCGCGTTCCATCTAGCAAGACCTCGGCTGCACCGCCGCCATCCATCATGCCATAACCGACGATTTCCGCGTCATTCGCCGCCACTTCAAACAGTGCCAGTGATCCATTCAACATCGCCGCCACAAGGAAAACATCGGCCGTTTGCCCGCCATACACGGCGGTTTTACGTCCCGACAAAACATGCCCGTCACCGTGCGCGCTGGCCGAGGTCGCCAAATAATCCAACCCGTAAGGACATTCAATTTCGCCAATTGCCACCGCGTATTTTCGCGACCCGTCCAACAGGGTTTCCTGATCCGCGCCCGTCGCCATCATCAACCGCGACGCCATCAACGCCGCCAACATCGGTTCGGGGCATAGCGCGCGCCCAAGCGCCTCGAACACCACCGACACGTCAAACCCGGTGCCGCCAAATCCCCCGGCGTCCTCGGGTGCAAAGGCCGCCAAAATACCCAGATCGGCCATTTCCGTCCACTTTTCTGCGTCGTGATAAGGGGCCGTGTAAGCCACCGAATTGCGGTGCTCAAACCCGTATTGTTCCGCGAGATAGCGGGTGAGTGTGTCCGATAACATGCGACGGTCTTCAGTAAGATCAAAATCCATAATCTCAACTTTCCCCTTTGTTTGTGTCCCGCCCCTGCGGGTTAAATTTCTCAAAAAACAATGTCCCGCTGATACCCCAGAACACCCCGAAAAACAGAGTCCAAACCGGCGTTCCAACGCCAAGATCCATCCCCAGAAATCCGGCCCCCTTGACCTGTGGCAGCACCCAAAGGATGCTCGATAACCACGGCAATAGCCCCAGAACCGCGCCCTTGATCCACGGCGCATTGCGATAGATCGGGATCAGAAAAATCAACCCCCAGACCGCACTTGCCCCAACGCGCCGCCCCATCCAGCCAACGGTCAGGTCAGGCACCATATTGAATCCCAGAGTGGGCGTAACACCCAGCGCACCAAGCGCCCAAACCAGCAAACCACTGGTCAAACCACCAAATCCGCCAGCAAGCAAAACAAACAGAATTTTCATCAACACGGTCTACAGCTCCAACATGGTTTTGGTTAGGATGTTGCGCTGGATTTCGTTCGACCCACCAAAGATCGAAATCTTGCGATTGTTGAAATATTTGGCGGCGCTATTGGCCGTATCGGGTGGCCCAAACAGGATATTCCCTTCGGTGACATGGCCCGGGAACGGTGCCGCCGATGACCCAAGTGCGCGCCGCGCCAGATCATTCAATTCCTGATAAATGATCGACCCTTTGATTTTCAAAATTGACGTTTCCGGTCCCGGTGCGCCTTGTTTTTGCGCCTGAAACAACATCCGCAGATTGGTAATTTTCATCGCTTCAAGATCAATTTCAACCTGTGCAATGCGCGCCGCGAACAGCGGATCATCTATCAACATTCCGCCACCACGCCGCGTGTTACGGGCCAGTGTTTTCACTTCTTCCAGCGCCTGCATCGAAAACCCGACACCGGCAATGCCTGTGCGTTCATGGCTCAATAAAAACTTGGCAATCGTCCAACCCTGATTTTCTTTACCAACCAATTCGGTGGCCGGCACCCGCACATCGGTGAAAAACACTTCGTTGACCTCGTGACCGCCCTCGATCAACCGGATGGGGCGCATTTCGATGCCCGGTGTGTCGAGATCAACAAGGATAAAACTGATGCCTGCCTGGGGTTTGCAATCCACATCGGTGCGCACCAGACAGAATATTTTATCGGCGTGCTGACCCAATGTCGTCCACGTTTTCTGGCCGTTGATAATGTAATCATCCCCATCGCGCACCGCACGGGTTTTCAAACTGGCAAGGTCGCTACCTGCGCCGGGTTCGGAATATCCCTGACACCACCAATCCTCGCCCGACAGGATGCGCGGCAAAATCGTGTCTTGCTGTTCTTTGGTGCCGAACGTTTGCAAAACCGGCCCCAGCATCGACAACCCGAACGGCACGATGCGCGGCGCATAAAAACGACAGGTTTCTTCCTCGAATATCTGCCGCTGCACAGGGGTCCATCCGGTGCCGCCAAATTCCTTTGGCCATGTGGTGGCAAGCCACCCTTTCCCCGCCAAAAGCGCGTGCCACTCAACCATAATGTCTTTGCTCAATTCGCCGCCTGCGCGCACCGCATCCGAAATATGCGCTGGCAAATCATCGCTTAGAAAGCTGCGCAATTCGGCGCGAAATGCGTCTTCTTCCGGGGAAAAAGTCAATTCCATTGCTTAGACTCCTTTGTTCAGATCGGCAAAAGTCGTGCCGTTTTCGGCCATGGTTTCAAGCAACGCAGGAACGCGCCAATAATGCGGGTCTTCTTCCGCATATGTCTTGATGCGTTTGACAATTTCGGCTGCACCCAAAGTATCGGCATACTGGAGCGGCCCGCCGCGAAACCGTGGAAACCCATACCCAAACAGGAAAACCGCATCAATATCGACGGGCCGCAGCGCAATTCCGTCTTCCAGAACCCGCGCGCTTTCCGCGATCATTGCGGTCATATAGCGATCGACAATTTCCGCATCGGTAAAGTCGCGCGCTATCACCCCCGCGCGCGTGCGTTCATCTTCGATAATAGTGGCAACTTCCGGGTTCGGAACCGACGACTTCCCTTCGTAAATGTAGAACCCTTTGCCGGTTTTGCGCCCGAACCATCCCTGTTCGCAAATCCGGTCATTGATCTCGATATACCGCTCCTCTGGCGGACGATCCGGTGCTTTGCGTTTGCGCGATGCCCAGCCAATATCAAGACCGGCAAGGTCGCCCACCCGATATGGTCCCATCGCAAAACCAAAGCCCTCGAGCGCGCTGTCAATCTGTTGCGGGCTGGCCCCGTCCATCATCAGATACGCCGCCGTGAGACCGTAGTGCGTCATGATCCGGTTGCCAATAAACCCGTCGCAAACCCCGGCCCGCACCGCGATTTTGCGCATCTTTTTAGCCAGCAGAAAACCCGTCGCCGTGGTCTCGGGGGCGGTCTTGTCGGCCACTACGACCTCAAGCAACCGCATCACATGCGCGGGTGAGAAAAAGTGCAGGCCCAACACGCTTTCGGGTCGTTTGGTTGCGGCCGCAATTTCATTGATATCAAGATAGGACGTGTTGGACGCCAGCACCGCCGAGGGTTTGCAAATCGCATCCAACGCCGCAAAAATCTGCTTTTTCACCGCCATGTCTTCAAACACCGCTTCCACCACAAGATCGGCCTCGGCCAGCGATTTCATATCGGTTGACGGTGTCAGGTTTTCCAACGTCGCTGCAAATTTCGCCTCGGCCAGCTTACCGCGCTTCACCGCCCCCTCAAGGTTCTTGGTGATGGTCGCCACACCGCGATCAAGCGCCTCTTGTTTAAGCTCGATCAACGTCACCGACAGACCGGCCAACAGCGCCGAGGTCGCAATTCCCGACCCCATCGTGCCGCCACCGATAACGCCAATTGCGTTCACATCACGGGGTGTTACCTTTTTCTCCGGCACATTCGCCACCGCCCGTTCGGCAAAAAATGCGTGGATCAAACCATCGCGCTGCGGCGTTTGCATACATTGCCAGAACAAGTCGCGTTCTATCGCCAACCCTTCGGTCAACGGTCTGGTCGCGGCGGCAACCGCCTCGACACATTTATGCACAGAAAACAGGTTGGGTTGGCTCACCCGCAATTTTTCGGCCAGCGCGTCAATTGCACCTTGATCCGGCACCACCGTGATTTGATCGGTGCGCCGCGTGGCCAATTTTCCGTCAACAACATCCTGCGCCGCCGCCAGCGCAACATCGCGCGGCGCGCCCTCGACCAACCCGTCAAGCAACCCCATTTCGAGCGCCTCGGCCGCTGGAATGTGGCGCCCCGTGGTGATCATGCCCAGCGCCGCAGGAACCCCGACAAGACGCGGCGCGCGCTGCGTCCCCCCCGCCCCCGGCAAAATGCCAAGCAACACTTCGGGCAGGCCCACCTTCAATCCCTTGATCCCGATCCGCGCATGGGTCGCCATCGCCACCTCGAGACCACCGCCAAGTGTGGTCCCGTGCAACACCGAAATCACCGGAATTGCACTTGCCTCGATCTCGTTACACAGGTCCGGCAAATGCGGTTCAAGCGGCGGCTTGCCAAATTCACGAATATCCGCACCGGCAATAAACGTCCGGCCCGCACAATAAATCACGATCACCTGCGCACGTCCGGCTTTGTTCAATTGCCGCATTGCGGTTTGCAACCCCTCGCGCACCGCGATTCCGGTGGCATTTACCGGCGGGCTATCAATACAGACGAGGGCGATATCCCCAACAGTTTCGATGGATATAGGGGCGTTGATCTGCTCAATGTCCGACATAATGGGGTTTTCCTGATGTGATTAATGGCACGTTGCGGGTTCTCCAAATTGGTAGAACGCCCCGCCCCATTGGTCAATCAAGCAAACGGTTTCGCCACGTCACGAAGCAAAACCCACCCCGCAAATTACAAAAGGTTGAACAGGTCGTCGGGTTCAAAAACCAACCCGAAGGCAATTTTGATACACATCGCAAGCACCAGTGAGGCAAGCAGAACACGCAATTGTTCGGCCTTGAGCTTCAGCCCGAGTTTGGTCCCGATCTGCGCCCCGATGACCCCGCTAACCAGCAAACTCACCGCGAGAACAATATCAACTGTTTGGCTTTCGACCGCGTGCATCATCGCCGAATAGGCGGCAACAAAAATGATCTGGAACAACGATGTTCCGACAACAACCTTTGTCGGCATCCCCAGAATATAGATCATCGCCGGCACCATAATAAATCCGCCGCCAACCCCCATAATCGCCGACAACAACCCGACAAGAAGGCCGGTTCCGAGGACCGGAACAACGCTGATAAACAATTTTGATGTTCGGAAACGGGCCTTGAACGGCAATTCCTGCAATCGCGAATGTCGCCGTTTGGGCCGGCGCACCGTGTGCATTTTGGCCTGCTTCATCGCGTTCAGGCTTTCCACCAGCATCAACGAACCGATCAACCCCAGAAACACCACGTAACACAGGTTTACCATCAATTCGACCTGACCAAGTTCCTTGAGATAGGTGAAAACCCGCACCCCGACATTGGCCCCGACAAGGCCGCCAACCAACAGGTACAGCCCCATTTTGATATCAACAGTGCCGCGTTTGAAATGCGCAAGAACGCCCGACAATGACGACGCCACAACCTGAATTGCCCCGGTGGCAACCGCAACCGACGGCGGGATCCCGATGAAAAACAGTAGTGGCGTCAAGATAAACCCGCCACCAACCCCGAACATGCCCGACAAAATCCCGACCATGCCTCCCAAGCCAACCAAAAGAAGAAAGTTGGCCGACACTTCGGCAATAGGAAGGTAAATTTGCATATCAGGGCCAATGAAAAGGGTAGATCCGCGCGTTATACCCATTGCCACAACAACACAACCACATAAATTCAATTATTGGAATGTAATTGTTTTGCAGGTGGTAATTTACGAAATTATCTCGAATTTCACCACATCCACCAGACCCCGGTCGGTGATCTTGAGTGCGGGAATCACCGGCAACGCCAAAAATGCCAATTGCAAAAACGGTTCTTCCAGGGTCACCCCGAGGGCACGCGCCGCATCGCGCAATTTCACCAATTCGCGGTGCACCGCCTCGAACGGTTCCAGACTCATCAACCCTGCCACCGGCAATGCCAATTCGGCCAAAACCTTGCCGTCTTCCACCACGACAAACCCGCCTTCGATCTCGCCCAGACGGTTTGCCGCCAGCGCCATATCGTCATAATCAACACCCACCACCGCAATATTATGATGGTCATGGCATACGGTCGACGCAATCGCCCCGCGTTGCAATCCAAATCCGCGCACGAATCCGCTCGCGATGTTGCCGTTTTTGCCGTGGCGTTCCACCACCGCAATTTTCACCAGATCACGCGCCACATCGGGCCGTTTGTCCCCATCCACAATCGGTATGACCTCATGCAGATGTTCGGTGATGATCTTGCCTTCGATAATCCCGATCACATCGGTATCTTCGCGGTTGCCGCCGGTGCGGAAGTGCGCGCCGGTCACCAAGGGTGCATTGACCGAATTGCGCGCCACCGGCGCTATGATCTCGCGCTTGGCAAACGCCTCGGCGCTCATCTCGCGACCTGCTGCAAACACCATCTGCGCGTGGCACCCTTCGAGGCTATCCAGCACCACAATATCGGCCCGTTTCCCCGGTGCAATCTGCCCGCGATCCTTTAACCCGAACGCTTCCGCCGCCGATAATGACGCCGCACGATACACCGCCAACGGCGATATACCCTTCCCGACAAGCGTGCGAATCATATAATCCAGATGCCCGTGTTCGGCGATATCCAGAGGATTCCGGTCATCGGTGCACAGACACATATAGGGCGACGTGCGTTCATTCAAAACCGGTGCCAGTGCCTCTAGATCCTTTGAAACCGACCCTTCGCGGATCAATACCCGCATCCCCTTGCGCAGCTTTTCACGTGCCTCGTCCGCCGTGGTCGCCTCGTGTTCGGTCCGTATCCCTGCGGCGATATAGGCGTTCAGATCCTTCCCTGATAATTGCGGCGCATGGCCGTCAATATGCCCGCCGCGAAACGCCTCGAGCTTGGCCATTGCCACCGGATCCTGAAAAATCACCCCCGGATAATTCATAAATTCCGCCAACCCGATCCCGGCAGGATCACCGATCAACGGTATTAAATCCGGCGCATCGATGCGCGCGCCCGAGGTCTCCATATCCGTCGACGGCACACAGGACGACAATTGCACCTTGATATCCATCAACGTATGGCGCGCCGCCCGTTGGAAATATTCAATCCCGCCAACACCGATCACATTGGCAATTTCATGCGGATCACAAATCGCCGTGGTAATCCCGCGCGGCCCGACACAGCGGTCAAATTCATCCGGCGTCACCAGCGAACTTTCGATATGAAGATGCGTATCAATGAAGCCCGGCACCAAAATGCGCCCGCTCACATCAATCACCTCGCGGCCTTCATAATCGGCCCCGATACCAACGATTGTATCGCCGCAAATCGCCACGTCTCCGGTGATCATATCCCCGGTCACCACATCAAAAACCGTGCCACCGCGCAGCACAATATCGGCCGGTGCCGCACCGCGCCCTTGTTCGATGATCTGTGAAAGAGGGGTCATGGGAAAATACCTTTTGTTATGGGGAATCGTTAGCGAGAGGCCGGCAAACGCGCGATTTGTGACAATATGAACAACACAACCGCCACGCAAACAATCGTCGCTCCTGCGGGTGTATCAAACGCCATCGACAGGCGCAAACCACCAAGTGCCGACCCGACACCAATCACCGCCGACAATGCCACCATGGTTTCGGGTGACCGCGTCAAGGGCCGCGCCGCCGCCGCCGGTATGATCAAGAGCGAGGCAATCAACAACACGCCCACCACCTTGATCGCCACCGCCACCACCAACGCCAACGCCAGTGTCAAAATCAACTGCTCGCGTTTGGGATTAATCCCGCTGGCCAACGCAAGGTCATTATCAAGCGTCGACGTCAACAACCCCTGCCAGCGCCACGCCACCAGACCTAGCACCAGAAACACGCCCCCCCAAATCACCCAGAGATCACCGGCATCAACCGACATAATATTGCCCGTTAGATAATCATGCAGATCAATCGACCCTTCCGGTAGAAGCGATACGGCCACCAAGCCAAACGCCAACCCCGCATGCGCCAAAACGCCCAAAACCGTATCCATGCCCTGTCCGCGTCGGGTCAATAGCGTCACCAACAACGCCACCATGATCGACACCACCAAAACCCCGCCAAAGATCGACACCGAAAACCCAAGCGATAACGCCACCCCCAGAAGCGCGGCATGCGCTGTGGCATCGCCATAATAGGCCATGCGCCGCCAGACCACGAAACAGCCCAAGACCGCCGCCGCCAATGCCACACCGCCGCCCGCCAATGCGGCCAAAACCAATGGATTATCCAACATGGCTGCGCTCCTCGCTTTCGTGTTCTTCTAAATGATCGTGATCACAGGTTTCATGATTATGTTCATGCCGGTAAATCGCCAACGCCCCATGGGTGCCAGTGCCAAACAATGCCCGATATTCCGGCGCAGACGTCACCGTTTCCGGCGCACCCTGACAACAGATATGCCCGTTCAAACAAATCACCCGATCCGACGCGCTCATCACCACATGCAACTCGTGACTGATCATCACCACCGCACAGCCAATATCGCGGCGCAAGTCCTCTATCAGCGTATAAAACGCCGCCGATCCCGGTTGATCCAATCCCTGCGTTGGCTCATCAAGCATCAACACATCCGGCTGCCCCAATGTGGCACGCGCCAACATCACCCGCTGCGCTTGCCCGCCCGAAAGCTGGCTCATCTGCCGATCTGCAAGATCGGCCACACCGGTGCGCAAAAGTGCTTCACGCACGTCTGCCGCCTTGTTGCGCCGCGGCAAATCCAGAAACCGACGCACAGTTAGCGGCAAAGTCGGATCAAGCGTCAGTTTTTGCGGCACATAGCCGATTTTAAGGTTTTTAGCCCGCTTTATTGTGCCATCCGTCGGCTTGAGCGCGCCAACAAGCACCCGTAGCAAACTTGTTTTCCCCGACCCGTTGGGGCCAACAATAGTGACGATCTCCCCCTTTTCGAGGCTAAAATCCACATCTTGCAAGACGTCATGCCCACCAAATCGCACATTCAGGTTTCGGATTTCGATCAGGCTCATTTGCCTGTCTCCTTTTCAAATTGACAATTTGCGCAGAGACCAACAACCTCGGCAATCGTATGTTCCGCCGCAAAACCGGCCTTGGTCGCGCGTTCAATCAACCCGCTACATGTCGTTTGCTCACCCACTGAATGGCACTTTCGGCAGATCAAAAACGCCGGGTCATGGACAATGCCGGGATGCGCGCAAGCCACAAAAGCGTTTAACTTTTCGATGCGATGGGCAAACCCGTTATCCACCAAAAAACCGAGCGCGCGATAGGCGATGGGCGGCTTTGCCCCCACCCCTTCGGCATTGAGCCGATCGAGAACCTCATAGGCCCCAATCGCCGTATGATGCTCTAGCAATATCTCCAACACCCGCCGCCGCGTCGCGGTAAATTGCAAATTTTGCCCTGCACAGGTTTGTTCTGCGGCCAAAAGTGCCGCGCGCACGCAACCCTTGTGGTCATGCCGGTTAAAGCCAAGCGGGGAATCAGTTTCTGCATTCATTTTGTTATGTTATAACATTTCAATTAACTGCACCAGCGATTTTTCATCTTTCAGAAATTTCAAACCATCCCCGGTAGCGCACAATTTGGCCCTATATGACACCCCCAACTGGACCTATCATTTCGCCGCTATTTTTGACCAAATAATACCAGATATTTCCCAATAAACGACTCATAAGCCGCATGAAGAAACTGCCGGCTGTTGCAGTTAAGCAAGAGGTGGACACTATGGACGGACAAATCAACGATAACGATCTTAGCAAAGTAGTGGCCGCTGACCGCGCGCATGTCTGGCATCATCTGGTGCAACACAAACCCTTTGAAACCGGTGAACCCAAAATCATCATCGAAGGCAAAGGCATGCGTCTTTGGGATCAAAACGGCAAGGAATACCTTGATGGCGTATCCGGCGGCGTGTGGACCGTCAACCTCGGCTATGGCCGCGTCTCGATCGCCGACAAAGTGCGCGACCAATTGGTAAAAATGAATTTCTTTTCCGGTGCTGGCGGGTCGATCCCCGCCGCGCTGTTCGCCGAAAAGCTACTCTCGAAAATGCCCGGCCTGAGCCGCGTTTACTACAACAGCTCCGGTTCCGAGGCGAACGAGAAAGCCTTCAAGATGGTGCGTCAGATCGCCCATAAAAAATACGGCGGCAAAAAACATAAAATCCTCTATCGTGACCGCGATTATCACGGCACCACCATCGCCTGCCTATCGGCAGGTGGTCAGGACGAGCGCGGCGCGCAATACGGCCCCTTCACCCCCGGATTTGTGCGTGTCCCCCATTGTCTCGAATATCGCGCCTTTGAACAAGAGGGCGCCGATCTCGAAAATTATGGCGTCTGGGCCGCCAATGAAATCGAAAAAGTCATTCTGCGCGAGGGTCCCGATACCGTCGGCGCACTTTGCCTTGAACCGGTGACCGCAGGCGGCGGCGTCATCCCGCCCCCCGAAGGGTATTGGCCGCGCATTGCCGAAATCTGCGAACAATATGATATCTTACTGCACATCGACGAAGTTGTCTGTGGCGTTGGTCGCACCGGCACCTGGTTTGGCTATCAACAATACGGCATCAAACCCGATATGGTGACCATGGCCAAAGGTCTCGCCTCCGGTTACGCCGCGATTTCCTGCCTTGTCACCACCGAAGCCGTGTTCGAGATGTTCAAAGACGATGCCGTCGATCCGCTCAATTATTTCCGGGATATTTCCACGTTCGGCGGTTGCACTGCCGGCCCCGCGGCGGGCCTTGAAAACATCCGCATCATCGAAGACGAGAACCTGCTTGAAAACACCAATTTGATGGGGGCGCGGATGATGGCCAATCTCGCCGTCCTGATGGAAAAACACGAGGTGATCGGTGATGTGCGCGGCAAGGGTCTGTTTATCGGGGCCGAATTGGTATCGGATCGCGAAAAATGCACCCCCATGGATGAGAGTTTGGTTGCCGCCGTGGTCGCCGATTGCAACGCCCAAGGCGTGATCATCGGCATGACCAATCGTTCGGTTCCCGGCTATAACAACACTCTGTGTTTTAGCCCCGCATTGATCGCCACGGCACAGGATATCGACGACATCACCAACGCCGTCGACAAGGCCCTGACCAAGGTTTTTGGCTAATCCGAATATCGTAAAAACCGGTTCGGGCTTGGCGGCCCGAACGACATTGAAGTGGTCCGGAAAATTCGGACAGCCTGCTAAAGAAACCCTGAATATGTCTGCGGGTTTTTCTGCTATTGTTTGGCCAACACCTCAGGAGGTTTTGGCATTGAAACAAAGGAAACTCGGAATCGAAAACAGGCCATCGGACGCATATGAAAAGTCAATTCTCCCGCACAGTAGAACGCGCTGGATTGCCCCCTAAACAGTTCACCCCGTATATGATGCGACACACAGCCATCACACGCCTTCATCACACGGCTTATAGAGGCTGGGACGCCCCTAACCCGAATTATTCATCAGCCTCCGGGTATTTCCTTCCGGCGCACTGGATCGGCCGGGTTGACGGCGGCGTTTTGAACTGAGTTTAGAGTGTGCGTTGAAGGTTGATATCTGGGGGTGTTCGGGCGGCTGATGCCGCG
>JAUZRV010000324.1 GCA_030950105.1 Rhodobacterales bacterium
GGAAAAATGCGCTCTTCGCAGGACATGACGTTGGGGCAGAAAATTGGGGCATCATCGCGTCACTGATCGAGACGTGTAAGCTCAACGGCATCGAGCCACCTGCCTACCTAACCGCAACACTCTCGGCCATCGTCCACGGCCACAAACAAAGCCAGATCAACGATCTCCTACCCTGGAATTACGCTGCAACCGTGTGATCAGCGCATCGCTTA
Source organism: Rhodobacterales bacterium (assembly GCA_030950105.1). GTDB lineage: Bacteria > Pseudomonadota > Alphaproteobacteria > Rhodobacterales > Rhodobacteraceae > JAUZRV01. Next base: position 213 of record JAUZRV010000324.1, read on the forward strand.
CGCATTATCCAACAACCGCAGGACATCACTTTCGCCCCACTCTGCAATGACATTCGGGTCAAACCCTTGAAATGCTTCACGAAAATTTTCCCGTTTTTTGAGGATCGTAAGCCAGCTCAATCCCGCTTGAAACCCGTCAAGAATAAGCTTCTCCCAGAGCGCGCGACTGTCCCATTCCGGCACGCCCCAATCGGTATCGTGATAGTCGAAATAGATTTCTTCGCTATTTGCCCACGCACATCGTTCACCCATTTTTGTCCCCTCATTTGATTTCACCGATGATTTTCGCATCTATTTCAAATGCTCTCTTTAACCCGTTGTTAGCGAAAAAGCCCGATCTTCGCCACATGTATAAATGAAATGACGGAGTTTCCGATGGGTCGGCGTGGACAAGGCAAATGGGCAGATATCGCCGACGGACAGCACAATGCGTTGGCATTTGCCGTATCGTCGCGGGATCGCAACGTGGTGGACATGGTTGTGGACGCCGTGAAACATCGCCAGGTTTTACTTGCTTATCAACCCGTTGTGCAGGCAAGCGCACCTTCGCAAATCGCATTTTACGAGAGCCTTATCCGCGTTCTAGATGAAACCGGGCGCATTATACCTGCCAAAGATTTTATTTCAGAAATCGAAAATACCGAAGTCGGGCGGATTCTGGATTCGCTCGCGCTTGAAAAGGGTCTCAAAACTCTTTCCGATCAACCCCATATCCGGCTTTCGATCAATATGTCCGCGCGTTCAATCGGATATCAACGCTGGATGCGGGCTCTAAAGACCGGGCTTGAGCGTGACCCAACAGTGGGTGAACGCCTGATTCTTGAAATATCGGAAGCGTCGGCCATGACGGTTCCCGAATTGGTGATTGATTTCATGTCCAAGATGCAACGGCACGGGATTGCCTTTGCATTGGATGAATTCGGGGCAGGATTTACCTCGTTTCGCCATCTGAAAGAATTCTATTTCGACATCCTCAAAATTGATGGGCAATTTACCCGCGGGATTAGCGCCAACTCCGACAATCAGGTGATCACTTCCGCGATTGTCGCCATTGCCCAACAATTCGAAATGTTCACCGTTGCCGGGTTCGTCGATAACGAAGCCGATGCCGCCTATTTAAGCAGCAAGGGTATTGATTGTTTGCAAGGATATTATTTTGCGGCACCAACAGTGCGCCCGCCCTGGATGATCGACAACGAACAACAACTTCAGGCGTGAAGCTTGCAAATAGCCAAATTTGACCGCTGGGCAAGATGCAGGATTTAATTTGCTGACCCTGCCCTATTGCCGCAGCGCGGCATTTCTACTATCAATCAGGTAGACGGCGCCGGATCGACGGGGGCTTACCTGCTTTCTCCGCCGACTTCCCCGCCCAAAAAGGTAGAGGAATATTCATGACCAATGTCGTAATCGCATCCGCAGCCCGCACGGCCGTCGGCAGTTTTGGCGGGGCATTTGCCACCACAACGGCCCATGATCTCGGCAGTGCCGTTCTAGAGGCCGTGGTCGCACGCGCCGGAATCGACAAATCCGAAGTCTCCGAGACAATTCTTGGGCAGGTTCTGACAGCGGGTCAGGGTCAAAACCCGGCCCGTCAGGCCCATATCAACGCCGGCCTGCCAATTGAAAGCTCGGCTTGGGGGATTAACCAGGTTTGCGGTTCTGGTCTACGTGCCGTGGCAGTTGGTGCGCAGCAAATCCAAACCGGGGACGCGGGTATCGTTATCGCCGGCGGGCAGGAAAATATGACCCTTTCGCCGCATGTCGCACATTTGCGCGCCGGTCATAAAATGGGCGATATGAAATATATCGATTCAATGATCCGCGACGGGTTGTGGGATGCGTTCAACGGCTACCATATGGGGCAAACCGCCGAAAACGTTGCCGCAAAATGGGAAATTTCGCGCGAAATGCAGGATGCCTTTGCCGTGGCCAGCCAAAACAAGGCCGAAGCCGCACAAAAGGCCGGAAAGTTTGCCGATGAAATCATCGCATTTACGGTCAAAACCCGCCGCGGCGAAACCGTTGTCGATGCCGATGAATATATCCGCCACGGTGCAACTATGGAGACTATGCAAAAATTGCGCCCCGCATTTGTGCGCGAAAACGGCACGGTCACAGCGGCCAATGCGTCGGGTCTGAATGATGGTGCGGCGGCGGCATTGCTGATGTCGGCGGAAGATGCAAATGCCCGCGGAATCGAACCGTTGGCGCGTATCGCATCATTTGCAACCGTTGGCCTTGACCCGTCAATTATGGGTGCTGGCCCGATTTATGCAGCGCGCAAGGCGCTTGAAAAGGCCGGTTGGAGCGCGCAAGATCTCGACCTTGTGGAAGCCAACGAAGCATTTGCCGCACAGGCCTGCGCCGTCAACAAAGACATGGACTGGGATCCGGCCATCGTAAATGTCAACGGTGGTTCGATTGCGATTGGGCACCCGATCGGGGCATCGGGCGCGCGTATCCTCAACACATTGTTGTTTGAAATGAAGCGCCGCGACGCAAAAAAGGGCCTCGCTACGTTGTGCATCGGCGGCGGTATGGGCGTCGCTATGTGTCTCGCGCGCGATTAAATCCGCGATTCGACCAATCAGATAAGAGGCTCCTTCGGGGGCCTCTTTTTCATTTTACCCCCATATATTCCATATAATACCCCCGCATGATGTGAAATATAGCTGCGTTGCAGCATCTTTATGGTGAAGCAATGTTGCGCAATCGAATTTAAATACGTAATAGTATTACCGACGCAATTGATAGAATAGGAACACATCATGGCACGCACAGCACTTGTAACCGGCGGATCACGTGGCATTGGTGCTGCGATTTCCCGCGCTCTTAAAGACGCCGGATATACCGTCGCAGCGACCTATGCCGGCAATGACGAAGCCGCCGCCGCGTTTACCGCCGAAACCGGTATCAAAACCTATAAATGGGATGTTGCGGATTATGACGCCTGCGCGGCCGGTATCGCCAAAGTCGAAGCAGAAAACGGGCCGGTTGAAGTTCTGGTAAACAATGCCGGCATCACCCGCGACGCGCCGTTCCACCGTATGACCCGCGAACAATGGAGCGAAGTAATAAACACCAACCTGAACGGCGTGTTCAACATGACCCATCCGATCTGGCCGGGGATGCGTGAGCGCAAATTTGGGCGTATCATCATCATTTCCTCGATCAATGGCCAAAAAGGCCAGTTTGCTCAGGTAAATTATGCGGCCTCCAAGGCCGGTGATCTCGGCATCGTCAAATCGTTGGCGCAGGAAGGCGCGCGCGCCGGCATCACCGCCAACGCGATTTGCCCCGGTTATATTGCGACAGATATGGTCATGGCCGTGCCGGAAAAAATACGAGATCAAATCATCGCGCAAATCCCCACAGGCCGCTTGGGCGAACCAGAAGAAATCGCCCGTGCCGTCGTGTTCTTAGCGTCCGACGATTCAGGATTCATCAATGGGTCTACGATCACAGCGAATGGCGGACAATATTTCGTTTAACACGCTCTTTTTATAAGCTCGACAAATGCGCGCTATTCTCAGGCGCGCATTTGCGTTATCTGGCCAAAATGAAATATTCGGCCACCATACGCGCCACTGCGATCGGCGCCATTGCTGTGATCCTATGGTCGCTGCTCGCGTTATTGACCGTTGCCACGACACCGGTTCCCCCCTTCCTGCTCAATACATTATGTTTCGCCATTGGGGGAACCGTCGGGTTAATCTGGGTCGCAATGACCGGCGGTTTAGCACAATTAAAATCGGTGCGATTGCCGGTCTATTTTTTTGGAACACTGGGCCTTTTTGGCTATCACGCGCTGTATTTTAGCGCCCTTCGAATGGCCCCCGCTGCCGAAGCCGGTCTCATTGCCTATCTTTGGCCTTTGCTGATCGTCTTGTTTTCCGGATTTCTTCCGCGCGAAACTTTGCGCAAAGGGCATTATTTGGGCGCTATCTGCGGCTTTTTCGGGGCCGGGTTGATCATTCTTGGAAACGGCAGCGGTTTTGATATCGAAGCAATGCCCGGTTATTTTCTCGCGTTGGCAGCAGCGCTTACCTGGTCGGGCTATTCAGTTGCGTCACGGGTTATGGGCAACGCGCCGACTGCTACTGTTGCTGTATTTTGCGTCGGGACCGCGCTGTTGTCGGCTGTGCTGCATTTGAGTTTTGAGCCAACCATATGGCCCGCTTCCCCCCTTGGGTGGTGGGCTATCGTCGGCCTTGGCCTCGGTCCTGTGGGCCTTGCGTTTTATGTTTGGGATGTCGGCGTGAAACGTGGCGATATTCAATTGCTGGGCGTTGCTTCATATGGCGCGCCATTGCTGTCTACATTTCTATTGGTGATATTCGGGATTGCGACGCCATCGTGGTCGCTGGCCTTGGCGACACTTCTAATCACCGGCGGCGCGATCATTGCCGCACGCGCCAGCTTTGCATCTTCTTAAGTATGGTTAAGCTTCAGGGTCTGCTTACCCCAAACGCGCAATTTCTTCCTTAAGTCGCAGTTTGTGCTTTTTCATCTCTGCAATTTCCACATCCGACGATCCTGGTGCGCGCTGCACCGCTATGACCTGATCCGAGAGTGATTGGTGTTTCTTCTTCAGTTCCTCGACATGCGAACTCAAGCTCATTGGTATCCTCCAATTATGTTAACATCCATGGTTTCAGTGCAGCATATTATTACACCGCTGTCACGCCGCACATGCACAGTGTCCAAGCAATATCTTAACAAATCATTGACGGGAGTCTTTAAAATGCGAGGTCAGCGCCATCCCTAAGCACTGATCTTATTGTTTTCGTGTAACTTTCCGAGTCTTCTTCATGTGCTTTACCACGGTGCATTTTTATGCCGTCCATTAGGCGGAAATCCGCCCGCCCATTCTTGACCCCACGCACAATCACAAGTTGTGCACTTCGCCCGCGACGCGCAATCAATGGCTGCACTTGAACGCTGCCCAAATGTGCCGAATATCCGGCCAGTATTTCAGGGAGCCGCTCAACACGGTGAATCATGCTCACCTGACCTTTGGGGGCACATCTTTTGGCCGCGATCTTGATCCATTCAGACAACGGCGTGGCCTCGCCAAGTGCGGTTTCGCGGCCGGTATCGCGTGCCGAAACACTCTTGGAGCGCAAAAAATAAGGCGGGTTTGCGATTACATGATCAAATTGTCGCAACCGGAAAATGTCGGGAATTTTCGACAAATCACCTTCTACCACATTCATTTCGATCTTGTTACGTTCGCTATTGCGGCGCGCCAGATCCGCATAATTTGATTGAATTTCCAGACCGTTTAGCTCCAGACCGGAAATCCGCGCGCCGAGACAAAGCGTTGCAACCCCCGCACCGCAGCCCAACTCCAGCACAGATTGGCCCGGCGTGGCGACAATAGACGCGGCCAACAATACCGGGTCAACACCGGCGCGATAGCCGTTTAACGGCTGTAATATCTGCAAACGCCCGCCTAAAAACGCGTTGCAGCTCAATTCTGCATCCGAAAATGCGTCACTCATCAACCGTAATTCCGTTGTCACGTAACGCGCGCGCCGCCTTGTCGAAATCCCGTTCGGCCACCATAACACGACGCGGCAATATCCCGATTGATCCATCGAGAATGCTCATATTTACGTCCAATTCAAAGCAGTCTATACCCTCGCCAGCAAGCAGCGCTTGCGCAAAGGCGATCTGGGTTGGGTCGGTGGTGCGCATCAGTTGTTTCATATCTGGGGAGATACCGCCAAGCAGGACTATTTGTCGAGATGTTTGGTGCAATTTAACAGGAGCGTGATCAGCTTGGACCACTCAACAAGCAAACCACATGAGCAATTGGCAGCACATCTTGGTGCGGGAATGGACGCCGTGAACGTGTTGATTCGTGATCGCATGGCGTCGCGGCATGCCCCGCGCATCCCCGAAGTCACCGCGCATCTAGTCGAAGCGGGCGGCAAACGGCTGCGCCCCATGCTTACCTTGGCGGCCGCTGAAATTTGCGGATATGATGGACCATACCATGTGCATCTCGCCGCCACGGTCGAATTTATCCACACGGCAACATTGCTTCATGACGATGTTGTTGACGAAAGCGGGCAGCGACGCGGGCGCCCGACGGCCAATCTATTGTGGGACAATAAATCATCCGTTTTGGTCGGGGATTACCTGTTTTCGCGGTCCTTCCAGTTGATGGTTGAAACCGGGTCACTGCGGGTTTTGGATATTCTTGCAAACGCGTCGGCAACAATTGCCGAGGGCGAGGTTCTGCAACTCACCGCGGCACAGGATTTGGCCACCGACGAAGCCATCTATTTGCAGATCGTTCGCGGGAAAACCGCGGCGCTTTTTTCGGCAGCGATGGAAGTGGGCGGCGTTATTGCACAGGCCCCGGAGGCACAAATCAAGGCGCTTTACGGGTATGGCGACGCCCTCGGGATTGCATTTCAGATTGTTGATGATCTGCTGGATTATTCCGGCGATACAGCGGCAACCGGGAAAAATGTCGGGGATGATTTTCGGGAACGCAAGCTCACTTTGCCGGTGATAAAAGCCGTCGCCAAATCGGACGCCGAAGAACGTGCGTTTTGGCGGCGCACGATTGAAAAAGGTGATCAGCGTGATGGGGATCTCGCGCATGCTCTGGCGTTGTTGCACAAACACGATACCCTCGTGGCGACCAAAAACGATGCCCTCGAATGGGCGGCAAAGGCCAAATCTGCCCTGTCAGGGGTTCCCGAACATCCAGTGCGGCAAATGCTGTTGGATTTGGCAGATTATGTCGTGGCACGAATTAGTTAAGCCGCGCCGGTTCTATCCACCAATCGGGGTGACGCCCGCGTAAAATGCCCGCGTTTTTGACGGCATGATCATAGCTTTCTGTTACGGCAAAGCAACTCGCGCCCGATCCGGTCATCCGGCATAGCATTGCGTCGGGAAGACCGGCCAAGGCCGCCAATACGTCGGCAATAACGGGTTGGCAGGTTATCGCTGGCCCTTCGAGATCATTACGCTGTTGCGACACCCATATCACAAAATCCTGTAGGGACAGGTCTTGAGGGATCCCCGCAGGCATCGGGTTATTTTGCTTTGCTTCAATGTGTTGAAAAACTTGAGGTGTTGAAACACCTACAAGGGGATTCACCAATACAGCGTAGAGTTCGGGAAGACCCGCCAACGGCAAGACCGTTGTGCCAATGCCTGTCATGCGGGCCGCGCCCTGCCCCAAGCACACCGGCACATCAGCGCCAAGAGAGGCCGCAACCGCGTCGGGCACCGGCCGCTTTTCCAATGTCGATATCGCGCGTAGCGTGGCGGCGGCGTCTGCTGAACCGCCGCCCATGCCCGATGCCACAGGAAGGTTTTTTTCAAGTGTTACCTTGGCCGTTTGTCCGGTTAACCGCGCCGCTCGCAGCACAAGATTATCCGCGTTTACCGGCAATTGTGCCGCCATTGGCCCAACGATTTCGAGGGTCGTCGAGGGGGCGGCCTCGACGTGGATAACATCCCCCACATCGGCAAACATCACCAGACTGTCGAGTAAATGATACCCGTCGGCGCGCTGCCCCGTTACATGCAGTGTCAGATTGATTTTGGCGGCGGCAAACGCCTTAACTGTCGTCATCGGCCAGTTGCAAAGGCTCTGCACCTTCGTTTTTCAACACCGCATCCAGACCAATTTCAAGTTTCTGGCGTATGCGTTCGGCCTCTGCTTCTTCCGGTTCAAACGATAGCGCGCGTCGCCATTGAAATTCGGCTTCCAACTGTCGGCCAACGGCCCAGAGAACATCACCAAGGTGATCGTTTACAATCGGATCAACCGCCATCATCTGCGCGGCTTTTTCCATATACCCGATCGCTTCGTCATAGCGCCCCAAACGATAGAGAACCCAACCAAGGCTATCAATTATATAGCCGCTATCGGGGCTGGCTGCGACTGCGCGTTCAATCATTGACAGGGCTTCATCAAGGTTGATTTGCTGCTCTACCATGGAATAACCGAGGTAATTCAACACCTGCGGCTGTTCGGGACTTAACGACAGGGCCTTGCGAAAATCTGCTTCGGATTTCGACCAATTGCCAAGACGTTCCTGGGCCACGCCACGTGCATAGAAAATAAACCATTGCCGCGGTTCTTCGGTCGGATAAAGGGTCAATGCCTTGTCATAGGCCGAAACCGCCCCTTCAAACCGCTCCATTTGGCGCAGAAGGTCACCAAGCGCCACACGCACGGCGGGCAATTCTGCGTGAGTTTTCCCTAGTTTTTCAAGAACTTCAACTGCAACCTCAAGCTTCCCCGAGCGCCGCAATGCCTCTGCACGCCCAAGTTCGGCAACATAAAATGCCGGGTGATCACGGTCAACTTCGCCATAGGTTTTTGTCGCCAGATCATAGCGTTGCAATTGCTCCAACATCTGCGCCGACAATAAAACCGCATCAACATGATCGGGGCGAAGATACTGGGTGATGCGCGCATAAAGCAGCGTATAATCTTCTTCCGCTTCACCACTCAACGCCGCGGCAACCGAATAAAACACTTCGGCAATGCCGTCACGCGGGCTGGTTATATGGGCGAAGGGCAAAACCTCTCCTACGACCAAACGGCCACGCAACAATCGCAGCCCCGGATCGAGGTCCGTGCCAAACAAATCGTCGATCAGGGCGATGGCCTGTATATTACGATCAAGTTGGCTTAGAATTTGAATACGCGCAATTGCGGCACGGCGTGTTGCCTGCAAGGCCCCACCGGCGCGACCAGAGAAAATTTCTTCGGCACCCTCAAAATCGCCAACCGACGCCAGCGCCAATGCCTTGTGATAAAGAGCAAATCCGCGAAGACCGCGTTCGTCTGCGACCTTGTCAAACGCGGTCATGGCGTCCGCCATTGATCCTGCCCCGAGATGCGCCCAAGCCTCAACAAGCCCGTCAACCAAAGGTCCGACACCGCGGTCATCCGCGATCCGTTCAAGCACGGCGGCATATCGACCATTTGCAACCTCGTCGGCCATTAAAACCATATGCCCGACTTGGCTGTCAAAACCATCCGCTTCCATTTTGCGGGCAATTACAACGGATTTCGCAATCTGCCCCATTGAAAGATGCGCCAATACCGCGCTTTCAAGAATCTGCGGATTACCCGGATCCCGCAAAAGCGCGCGCGTGAAATATTGTGCAGAAACATCGAAATCATTGACATATTGCGCCTGTCGCCCTGCCAAATACGACCCGGCCAAGCTTTCGGAAAAAGCGGGCACCGCCATAGTTTGCAGCACCATAAAAGCCGCGATAAATCCGTGTGTTTTTGAAGCCACGAGCAATGATCCTTTGGTAACAGCATTTCGCAAGTTGATAAGGCTGACGATTGATTGCGAAGCGCATTTAAGCAAATCTTAATAGAAAGCTAATCGTCTAGAGGCCTAAATGCAATGCGGGGCGGCCAATTGGATCTATCTGGGTTAACAGATTTCACCAACGCCACCCCGCAAATAAATATTTACGCGCTAAAAAGGATCGTCGACTAAGTTTTGTCGGACCCTCAAGTGCTATACTTGAATTGACAGGTCCCACTCACATTGCGAGATTATCAATCTTTCGAGAGCCGACCTATGTCGTTTACGCGAATATGTTGCAATATTCGTCAATTTCGGGCATTTGTAATTTCACGATGCGTGAATTTGTCAAAAATATGCAGTTTAAAAACATACCATGGGACCGAAAAGCGATTCTGTTTTTTTCGTCCATTGTTTTGTTGAGCCTAACCGGACCATTTGGGACCTATGAGAAACTGGGCCTTTGGGAACGTCTGGTATTCTGGAGCATCATAATCGCCGGCGTTGGTTTTTTCATGCATGCGGCGTTTTCCGCATTGTTCTTTTCGGACCGTTTCAAATCGGTTCCTGCAATTGTTTTACTCATCTCCGGTGCGATGCTTGCCGCAATACCGGGCGCTGCCGTGGTTGTCTTCGTGAACCTCACCTTTGACACAGGAGAAATGCCCGCGAGTTCGTTTCCCACGGTTTGGTCACAGGTTGTCGTTATCGGGGCGATCATCGGATTGTTCGATTTTGGATTAATAAAACCCGAGAAAGAACATGAGGGCAGCACGGCCAAAGCACGTCTTTTTGAAAAACTTCCACAAGATCTACAAAACGCAAAAATAGTCTCGCTGTCCATGCAGGATCATTATGCCGAGGTGATGACAACTGAAGGGCCACACTTGGTGCTTATCCGGTTTTCTGATGCTTTAGCCCTGCTTGACGAGACCGATGGCACGCAAATCCACCGCTCTCATTGGGTTGCGAGCACCTATGCATCGCGCATTCATAAATCAGGGCGGCGGTATGAACTGGAATTGACGGATGGGCGCACTCTGCCGGTCAGCGCCTCGTTTCTGGAATCTGCCGAAAGCATGATCCACGTGAACGCATAACTCTGTAGCACCAACACTTTGGCATTCACGGTGTCAGGGATGGAGGCACCCAACCTGCGCAGGTTTTTGGGGGCCAATTGTAACAAGGAAAATCGGGTTTCGTCCCGGACCGGCCTTGCGGGAAAAGTTATAGAAGGCGACGCTCTCTTGTAATTCATTCCGCCGGAAGCTCTTTACTCTATTGTGTTCCAAAAGAGTAATTGGCCTCCGGCGGGGATATTTTTACGAAAAAGAAACCGGGTTAATTTCCGGCGCTTTCCATTTTTCGGCTTGAAATGACTTTTTCCAGCCAGCCAAGCTCCATTTCCGGCACAGATGACAATAGTAGATCGGTGTAATCGTCAAATGGTGGCGCCAGCACTTCGGATTTCGGGCCATAACGCACAACGCGGCCCTGATACATGACCGCAATAGAATCGGCGATGGCACGCACCGTAGCCAGATCATGGGTGATGAACAGATAGGAAACATCTTCGATTTTCTGCAAATCGAGCAAGAGTTTGAGGATACCGTCAGCCACCAATGGATCGAGTGCCGAGGTGACCTCGTCGCAGATGATCAATTTCGGTTTGGCCGCAAGGCAGCGCGCGATACAGACACGTTGTTTTTGACCACCCGAGAGTTCTGCCGGATAGCGATCGACAAACCCGTCGCCCATCTCGATTTCTTCCAGAAGTTCGCGGATGCGTTTGCGTTTTTCTTCACCGCGCAGCCCGAAATAGAGTTCAAGTGGCCGTCCGATGATGGTGCCAACCGTCTGGCGCGGATTCATCGCCACATCTGCCATTTGATAGATCATTTGCAATTCACGCAAATCTTCCATCGGGCGGTTGGGCAAATCCGGCGTTAACGTATGACCGCCAAATTCGATGCTACCGTGCGAGGGCGGCAGCAATCCGGTGATCACCCGTGCGAGGGTTGATTTTCCCGATCCGCTTTCCCCGACCACAGCCAAGGTTTGGCCAGCGTGGAGTTCGACGTTGATGTCGGACAGCACATCGAAATTGGTGCCTTTATAGCGCGCGGTGATGTTTTTCACCTGCAAAACCGGATTATCCGACGGCGATTTTTCCTCGTGATCAATCGAGCGCACCGTGACCAAGGCGCGGGTATAGTCATCCACCGGCGCGTTGATGATTTGATCGGTATCGCCATATTCGACGGTATTGCCACCGCGCAGCACCATGATGTGATCACTTACCTGCGCCACAACCGCGAGGTCATGCGTGATGTAGAGCGCGGCAACGCCGGTGTCACGGATCGCTTCCTTGATCGCGGCGAGCACGTCAATTTGCGTGGTCACATCAAGGGCGGTTGTTGGCTCGTCAAACACCACAAGATCCGGTTCGGGGCAGAGCGCCAGAGCCGTCATCACCCGCTGCAGTTGGCCGCCCGACACTTGGTGAGGGTAACGTTCGCCGATGTTTTCAGGGTCCGGCAGGCCAAGTTTGGCAAACAGGGCAACGGCGCGTTTTTCAGCGTCTGATTTGGAAAACTTTCCGTGGCTTATCGCGGCCTCGGTCACTTGTTCCATCAGTTTTTTCGCCGGATTAAACGCCGCAGCCGCCGATTGCGCCACATAGGTCACTTCGGCCCCGCGCAATTCACGCAAGCCCTTGATGCCCCCCTTGAGGATGTCACGGCCATTGACGAACACTTCACCGCCGGTGATTTTGACGCCGCCACGGCCATAACCCATCGCGGCCAGTCCAATTGTCGATTTACCGGCACCTGATTCCCCGATCAGGCCCAACACCTTGCCGGGTGCCAGATCAAACGACACCCCGTGAACGATGGTAATGTCATGGGGTTTTTCCCCCGGTGGAAAGACAGTTGCGCCAATTTTCAGGCCACGCACCTTGAGCAAAGTTTCAGACATTATCCGCGTCCTCCCTTAAGGCTTGTGGTTCGGTTGAGCACCCAATCCGCCACCAGATTGACCGAGATGGCCAAGGTCGCGATCGCAAACGCCGGGGCAAGGGCCGCCGATATTCCGTAAACAATGCCTTCTTTGTTTTCCTTCACGATGCCCCCCCAATCGGCCTGTGGCGGTTGCACGCCGAGGCCAAGAAACGACAAAGTCGAGACAAACAGCACCATAAAAATGAACCGCAGGCCCATTTCCGCCACCAATGGTGACAAGGCATTTGGCAGGATTTCACGAAAGATGATCCAGCGCAGACCCTCACCGCGCAATTTGGCGGCCTCGACATAATCCATCACGTTAATATCCACGGCCACGGCGCGTGACAGGCGAAATACCCGTGTGGCATCCAACAGGCCCATCACCAGAATGAGAACCGGAATGGTCACCGGCATTACCGAAAGCACCACAAGCGCAAAAATCAGCGACGGAATGGCCATGATCAGATCGACAAACCTTGAGAGCACTTGATCAATCCAGCCACCGGAAACCGCCGCCAGAAAGCCCAGAGTTGCGCCCGTGGTGAACGACAGGATCGTTGCAGCCGTAGCAATGAATATCGTTGTGCGCCCACCATAGATCATGCGGGTGAGCAGATCACGCCCGATACTATCGGTGCCAAGCCAATAGGCCGAACTCGACGGTTCCCACACATCGCCAACAATTTCGGCCATGCCATAGGGGGCGATCCACGGCGCAAAAATGGCCACAAAGAAATAGAGAAAGGTGAAGAAAAGCCCGATAAGGGCCGAGATTGGTATGATTTTCATAATCGCCCCCTATTTTGGATGTCTAAGGCGAGGATTCGCCAGAATGGAAATGATATCGGCCAGCATATTCAGCCCGATATAGACAGCGGCAAAGATCAACCCGCAGGCCTGCACCACCGGCACATCGCGTTTTGACACATGATCAACCAGATATTGGCCCATGCCGGGATAGACAAACACCACCTCGACCACGACCACGCCGACCACCAGATAGGCGAGGTTCAACATCACCACATTGACGATCGGGGAAATGGCATTGGGAAAGGCGTGTTTGGCGATGACTTGGAAACCGGACAGGCCCTTGAGTTCGGCCGTTTCAATATAGGCCGATTGCATCACATTCAAAATCGCCGCGCGGGTCATGCGCATCATATGCGCGAGCACCACCATCACCAAAACCATAACCGGCAGGGCGATTGCGTTAAGTTTTTCAAAGAACGACATGCCGTCATTGATCATCGCAACCGAGCTAAACCAGCCGAGTTTCACGCTGATGAAATACATCAAGACATAGCCGATCAGAAATTCGGGGATTGAAATCGAGGTGAGCGTGACCGCCGAGATCAATTTATCGGGCCAGCGGTCCTTGTAGCGCACCGCCAAAAGGCCGAGGAAGATCGCCAGCGGCACAGATATCACCGCCGCAGTTCCTGCTAGGAACATGGTGTTGCCCAGACGCGACCCGAGGGATTCCGCGATATCGCGACCATTGGTCAACGCCGTGCCAAGATCACCCTGTAAGGCGTTGCCCAGCCAGCTAAAATAACGGGACAGCGCGGGTTCGTTCAAACCCAGTTCTTTACGCAAATTTGCAAGGGATTCCGGTGTTGCCGATTGTCCAAGAATGGACTGTGCCACATCACCAGGGAGAATTTGCGTGCCGACAAAGATCAATGCAGAGGCGGCAAACAACAAAAGGATGCCCAGCGCGAGACGCTGGGCAACCAATGTTAGAACGGGGTGCATCTGATGTGCGCCCTATGTGGTCCAGCAACGAACACCGGCAAAGCTGTTCATCAACTCGCCATTTGGATCTTCTTCGTAGCCTTCGACATTTGTCGCCACCGCGTCAACGAAGTCGTTGAACATCGGACAGATAAGGCCGCCTTCGTCGCGCAGCATATTGCCCATTTGGCTATAGAGATCCTTGCGTTTGACCAGATCCAGTTCAGCCTTGGCCGCCAGAAGCAGTGCATCAAAATCGGGGCGTTTGAACTCTGTGTCGTTCCAATCCGCCGTCGACAGATAGGCGGTGGAATACATTTGATCCTGCACCGGACGACCACCCCAATAGGAGGCACAGAACGGTTGTTTGTTCCACACTTCCGACCAGTAACCATCGTTTGGTTCACGTTTGATTTCGAGAGGAATACCGGCCGCCTGTGCCGATTGCTGGAACAACGCTGCCGCATCAACCGCACCGGGGAACGCCCCGTCGGCCGTGCGCAGAATGATCGGGCTGCCGTCGTGGCCGGATTTTTTGTAGAATTCGGCGGCGGCTTCTGGATCATATTCACGCTGCGGGATGGTGTCATCAAACAGCGGATAGGCCGCATTGATCGGCATATCATTGCCAACACCACCGTATCCACGCAGGATTTTATCAACCATTTCCTGACGGTTGATCGCGAGTTTAAGCGCCATGCGTAGATCGTTGTTCACAAATTTGCCGGTCTCGGTGCGCATGATGAACACATAATGGCCACGACCCGAAACGTTGCGAATAGCAAGATTTGGCGCGCGATCCAGAAGTTTGGCAACCTTGGGGTCAACGCGGTTGATCATTTGCACCTGACCGGATTGCAACGCTGCCGTCCGTGCGGTGGCGTCATTGATCACCAGAATTTCGGTTTCCGCCGCATAGCCACGGCTGTCATCCCAATCATTGGCGAATTTCTTGAACCCGTGACGAATACCCGGCTCGTTGATTTCAACCGTATAGGCCCCGGTTCCGATACCCGCAGTTGGATCGTCCATACCGCCATTTGGTTGAATAACCAGATGGTAGTCGTTCAGCAGATAGGGTAAATCGGCGTTTGGCGTTTCCAAAGTGATTTCAACCACATTGCCGTCAACGCGCATTGTTTCAATGCCTTTTACAATACCCAAAGCGCCCGATTTTGAATCTTCATTCGAATGGCGTTCGATGGTTTTGATTACATCGTCGGGTGTCATGGTTTTGCCATTGTGGAATTCAACACCCTTACGGATGTCGAACCGCCAGGTTTTGGCATCGGCTGTGGATTCAACGTTTTCGGCCAAACGGTTGGTCAATGATCCGTCGGCTTCGACCTGAACCAGAGTGTCCCCCCAATGGCGCAGCACATTAAGCGGCACTTCCGAGGCCACAAGTGCCGGATCAAGTGTGTTGGTGCTTTCGCCGCCCGAAACGCCCAGTCTCAGCATACCGCCTTTGGTCGGACCAGCAGCTTTGGCCGCATCGGCCAACATGACGTTCGCCGCCGCTGCCGCAACACCCAGAGCGCCGACTTTACCGATAAAATCACGACGCGACAGTTTGCCCGCGCCCACACGGCTCTTGAGATATTCGATTTGCTTGTTCATTTATTTCTCCCCACTGGATGTATTGGCCGCGCGACTGTTTTGCGTGCCATTTATCTATTTCTTAACAAATCCTTGCCGATAAATTTGCAACTGGCAAGTAAATCTTTTTATATTGACCAATCAACCAACTTAAACCTGATCGCGTTTTACGACATCGCTGATGTCGTTTTTATAGACCAGATTGCCGTTCTCAAAGGCCTCTACGCGCGCCGTCAGATAAAAATTTTCCCGATCCGACCACATTTCCGCGTGGGTTTCGGTGCGCAATTTAGTCTCGCCGCGTTCGATCTCGTCGCTCCAATGGGTCTTGCCACGCGCCGAGAGCGAATCATCTGGATGGATAGACCAGACCTCGCGCCCGATAGCCCCCTGTATCATTCCATGTTCACGATCGCGCTCTTTGCCGAAATCATCAATGATATGAAGCGAAACAACACCGCTATTCATATCGGTTTCAATCCAGCGTTTATTGCTGCCTTCGCGCAGGGTTTCCGATTGCCACGGCGTATCGGTTTCCGGCGGCGGAAATGTCCATTCCGCGTGTTGTGCATGGGGCCGAACAGGCAGATCTATCGCGCCTTTCAACAGGGTCAATTCGGCACTGTCCGGCGACGGCCAGATCAACGGCCAATAAGCACTTGAAATCGCCACTGCAACCTTATGCCCTTTGGGCACCCGGTAGGCGATATGATCCAGCGGCACCGCGATTTCATATGCCTCGCCCGCAACAAGAGGCGTCGGGTTTGCATGGCTCTCGCGATGGCTCAGGTTCAGAACACCATAGGTGATGCGGGTGCTCGCCCCGTCAGGGTGAATGTGGTTAAGCCGCACGGCGATTTGCGCCTGTGGCCGATCCGCACGCAAACGCAAGCGCAGGATTGGCCCGCCGACAATATCCATATCGGCGTCCAGAGGGGCCGTTATAAACAGGGCCGACATCGCATCATCGCCGCGTTGATCCCCGGGCAATTCGGGGCCAAGCCATATGGCGCAATATTCGCCGCCATTCATGCCACAATGATGTGGCGAGGCAACGGTCGTTTCAAGCGCTTCACTTGCCGCGCCCAACCCGCCCTCCCCTTGCAGGTGCAGGATTTGTGGCTGGCGCTTCGCGGGCCAACTCTCCTCGGCTATCCAGCGCCCTGCCCGTTCTTTATACCATGTTTTCGGGCGCACCCCGTCCATCAAATACATCCGGTAATCGGGATCATCCGCCACGCCGGTATCTATCCCCTTGAGCCATTGATCCCACCAGCGCAACGCCTCTTGCAAAAACCCGATACGCGGTTCCGGCACCGCAAAATGCGGGTATTTATGCACCCACGGCCCGTTGATGCCTTTTACCATGCCCGGCAGGTTTTCCACCAATGTCGGCACAGTGTTTTTATACCCGTCGCCCCAACCGCTAATCGCCAAAACCGCTGCTTTGACTTTGGAATAATCTTCGCAAATCGACCCATGTTGCCAGTATTCGTCACGGCGTTGGTGTTGAAGCCAGACACTGGGCAAAAACGGCTCTGCGCGCAGGCGTTCAAGCCACATATCGCGCCATTTATCCCCCACCAAATCGGGATCGGGCGCGCGCGACGAATACGACCACATCGTCGCCCCCCAGCCGAGATTTTCATTGAGCAAACAACCGCCTTTATAGTGAATATCATCGGCATACCGGTCTGTGGTCGAACACAGAGTTATCACCGCCTTGAGCGCCTCGGGTTGCAGGGCCGCGATCTGTAATCCGTTAAATCCGCCCCAACTGATCCCCATCATGCCAACGTTGCCGCTGCACCACGGTTGCGCCGCAAGCCAATTGATGATTTCGACACCATCGGCCAATTCGATTGGCGAATATTCGTCGGGCATCAGGCCTTCGCTATCACCACTGCCGCGAATATCAACGCGAATACAAGCATACCCGCGACGGGCAAAATACGGATGGGTCAGTGCATCCCGCGCGACCGTGCCATCGCGCTTGCGATAAGGCAGGTATTCAAGGATTGCGGGCACCGGATTATCCGCCGCATCTTCGGGTATCCAGACCCGCGCCGACAGGCGGGTGCCGTCCGACATGGTGATCCCCATATCGGGAAGTTCGGTAATCTCGCGCAAAGCATTGGCTTGCGGGCCTTGCGGGTCTTGGCGGGGGGATTGGGTATTATTCATACCCCCAGTTGTCGACACGCAAATGCGACCTGTCAAGCGCCCCCGCGACGGAGTTTCCTATATTTCGACATCCGAAAGCGCGTTCAACAAATCAAGCAATTCATCCATCCGCTCGCGCCCGTATTTGGTTTCTAGATCGGCGAATATCCGGTTACTTTCGGGGGTGAGCCGATCAATCAAAGCGGTGCCTTTGCCCGTAATCGACACCAAAACACGACGGCGGTCGGTGGGATGGGGCGCCCGCGTGATCAGCCCCTTTTTGTCGAGAATTTGCATGATCCGCGTCAACGACGGATTAAGAAGACAGGCCTGTCGCGCAATGTCTTTCGGGTCCATCTCGCCGCCCTCGCCCAACACCCGCAAAACCCGCCATTGTTGTTCGGTGACCCCGCCCTTGCCCAACATCAACCGCAATGGCGACATCAGGTTTTCGCGCGCGCGCAGCATTGCAATTGGCAAGGATCGCGAGGTGGCGCGAAGGGCCGGTTTGGGGGGGGTGTCGTTCACGGGCGCTGCCTCTTGCTGGGTTCAAGGCAATGCTTAACATGACAATAGCCCCGTCGCAAAGGGGCTATTGAAGGGCCAGGGTGATTCAGAGAAAGTGGGATTATCGTTCTGCCGCGATGATCTCGACTGCCTTTGCGCGGTTATCCTGTACGAGTTCAATCGCCCTGGTTGGTGATTTTGCGATGCGTTTGAGCAGGGTGATAGCGGCGCTGGT
>JAUZRV010000325.1 GCA_030950105.1 Rhodobacterales bacterium
GTTCTTGAATACTTCAACTCGACCCACGGGGCGCGGACAGGCCTGTCCGATACCGCGCTAAAAACCGCGAACTCGGGGTATTTGACCCGTCGTTTGGTGGATGTTGCGCAGGATTGCATCATTCGCGAACGCGATTGCGGCACCGAAAATTCGATCACCGCACAGGCGGCCGTGAATGATGGTGAAGTGGTTGCCACTTTGGGCGAACGTCTGTTGGGGCGGATCGTGGCCGAGGATCTGTTGATCCCTGGCACCGAGGAAGTGTTGATTGCAAAAGGCGCGTTGGTTGACGAACGTATGGCCGATGCGGTTGAGGAAAGCGGCATCGCGTCAGCGCGTATTCGCAGCCCTCTGACCTGTGAAGCCGAAGACGGTGTTTGTGCCGCATGTTACGGGCGTGACCTTGCGCGCGGGACAATGGTAAACACCGGCGAGGCCGTGGGCATTATCGCGGCGCAATCCATCGGTGAGCCGGGCACACAGTTGACCATGCGGACGTTCCACATTGGTGGGGTTGCCCAAGCCGGCCAGCAATCGTTCCTGGAGGCGAGCCAAGAAGGTAAGGTTGTTCTTGAAAACGCCCGTTTGCTCACCAATTCGGCGGGTGAAGTTCTGGTTATGGGCCGGAATATGAAACTGGCCATTCACGACGAAAACGGTGAAGAACGGGTTAGCCACAAGATCAGTTATGGCACGCGCATGTTTGTCAAAGACGGGCAAAAAATCGCCCGTGGGGACAAGATGTTTGAATGGGATCCCTACACTCTGCCGATCTTGGCAGAGAAACCGGGGACGGCAAAATTTGTCGATCTGATTTCGGGCATTTCGGTGCGCGACGAGACCGATGATGCAACCGGCATGACCCAGAAAATCGTGATTGATTGGCGGGCAACACCAAAAGGCGGCGAATTGAAGCCAGAGGTGTTTGTTGTCGACAAAGACGGAGAGCCAATGCGCAATGACGCGGGCAATCCGGTGACTTACCCGATGTCGGTTGACGCGGTTCTATCGGTTGAAGACGGGTCTGAAATTGTTGCCGGTGACATTATTGCGCGGATCCCGCGTGAGGGCGCTAAAACCAAGGACATCACCGGTGGTCTTCCGCGGGTGGCGGAATTGTTCGAGGCGCGTCGTCCAAAAGATCACGCGATTATTGCCGATGTCGACGGGTATATCCGGTATGGCCGCGACTATAAGAACAAGCGCCGCATTTCGATTGAACCAGCCGACGAGAGCCTCGAGAACGTCGAATACATGGTGCCAAAAGGGAAACACATTCCTGTTCAGGAAGGTGATTTTATCCAGAAGGGCGACTACATCATGGATGGTAACCCGGCGCCGCACGATATTCTTGCGGTTATGGGGGTTGAGGCACTGGCCAACTATATGGTCGACGAAGTGCAGGACGTGTATCGTCTGCAAGGCGTGAAGATCAACGATAAACATATCGAAGTGATCGTGCGCCAGATGCTGCAAAAATGGGAAGTTCTGGATTCTGGCGAAACCACCATGCTCAAGGGCGAGCACGTGGATAAGCAGGAATTCCTGGCGGCCAATGAAAAAGCAGCGTCCAAAGGTGGACGTCCGGCGACCGGCGAGCCGATCCTTTTGGGGATCACCAAGGCATCGTTGCAAACCCGTTCGTTCATCTCGGCGGCATCGTTCCAGGAAACCACGCGGGTTTTGACCGAAGCATCGGTTCAGGGCAAACGTGATAAACTGGTCGGTCTGAAAGAGAACGTGATTGTGGGGCGTCTGATTCCTGCGGGCACGGGTGGGGCAACCCAACAGATGCGCAATATCGCGGTTGATCGTGATAATGTGGTTCTGGAAGCGCGCCGTGAAGAAGCGGAAGCGGCGGCGGCTCTGGCGGCACCGACAGAAGATATTGTTGGCGGCGATGTGTTTGATACGGTGGTTCCGGCCGCAGATGATCGCGATTAAACGCAGCTTGCAATTTTAGAAAAACACCCCCCCGCAGCGAAATCTGCGGGGGGTTTTCTTTTGCGTCGGTTTCGGATCAGGTGGGCGGATAAACTGCCAGTATACGGGCGGTTCGGTTGCGGCAATCTGGGCATCAGGCAAAGGATTTGAGATGAGCGATAATATGCGGGGCGCGATGTTGATGATGGCGTCGATGGCGGCGTTTACCTTTAATGATACGTTCGTGAAATTGTTGGCCGGACAAGTGCCGTTGTTTCAGGTGGTGTTCATTCGAGGTGTGCTGGCTACTTTATGGTTGGCGTTGCTGGCGTGGAAAACCGGCGCGTTCAATCACCGGATTTCTAAACGCGATTGGGGGTTTATTTTCTGGCGCACCGCCGCGGAAATTGGCGCGGTCTATTTTTTCCTGAATGCGTTGTTTCATATGCCATTGGCCAATATGACCGCGATTTTGCAATCCCTGCCATTAACCGTGCCCCTTGCGGCCGCAATTTTTTTGGGCGAACCGATTGGCTGGCGGCGCATGGCCGCGATATTGATCGGATTTTTCGGAGTGGTGTTGATTGTGCGACCGGGAACAGACGGATTTTCGATCTATTCGGCCTATGCACTGGTTGCGGTTGCGATGGTAACATTGCGCGATATTAGCGCGCGCCGCCTGTCAAAGGAAACGCCGTCATTGTTGGTATCGGTGATCACTTCGTTCGCAATCGCGGTGTTTTTCGGGGTGGGAAGCATCACCGATGTGTGGGTGCCGTTGGACGCGCAAATGGCATTGATGATTTTGGGGGCGTCGTTGATGATCATCGGCGGGTATCTGTTTTCGGTGATGGTCATGCGGGTCGGGGAAATTTCGTTTATTGCGCCGTTCCGATATACGGGGCTGATTTGGGCCTTGTTGTTGGGATGGCTGTTTTTTGACGAATGGCCGGATACGATCACCTTGATTGGGGCGACCATCGTCGTGGCCAGCGGGATATTCGCGCTATATCGCGAGACGCGCGTAAAGCAACACTTAGGCAAATAGCCGCCGGATGTGATCGGCATCTATGTTGAAGGTGTTCTTGAAATGGCGTTCTGCCGATTGATCCAGCGGGGTAAGGGCAACGGGTTTGATTTTTGCGCCTTGGCGTGAATCGTTAAAATCATTATGGCCGCGCACATACATATCTTCGCCGGTAAGGGTGACGGTGGGCATGTGGTGGGCAACTTTGGTGTGGGCGAAATTCATCACACTCAGATAGAGTTTGGGTCGGATGGTGATGGCGAGGGCCGCCGTTTCATAGGGGGTTTTATTCGGTTTGGCCATGATGCCGTCGGGGCCGGGGCGGGCGAGGAAACCCTGATTGAAATCAATCGCGACATGGCGGTTCTTGTCGATCAGCGGGCGGATGCTTTGAGCAGCTTCGCGCAGGCGTTCTACATAATAGCGGCTTATGGCATCGTCATCATCAAGGCGGAATTGCAGGCAGGGTTCATCGCTTTTGCGGCGCACGGTATTGATCGCATCCTGCATGGTTTTGCGGTGCGGACCGGCAGGCAAAGGCAGCAACACGGCCTGAGGAATATCCTTCAGGAGATCCACAAGGCGGGCACGGTCGTCGGGCGGCAAGGTTTCCCCGATGACCACAAGAAAAGTGAAATCGGGGTCCGATTGCACCCGTAGGGCGGGCAGGGTGAAGCCTTCGAAAAAGCGAAATCGTTCTTCGAGGCGCACCGGATCATAGAGATAGGCACACCTATCGGCAAATGTGTCATGACCAACTTGAAATCCGCCCTCGGCAGGGTATGAAAAACGGCACAAACCAATAACTTGCATATTCTCCGGCGACCCCCAAAAGGCGCGTTACGTCCGCGCGATTTTACCAATAAAATCGAGCATCGCACCGTTAGAGAAAGGGAGCAAGTGCCGAGCATGAAAACCGAGTTAATGGGGCTGTTGACAGTGCGCGCGAGTCGCCCTATACGCGCCTAATCCGGTCATGGGGGTCGCCCCGATGCCGACATCAGTAATGAAGTGGTCACGATCCGGGTTGTAATGACCCCGATCCTCTGGATACCCACCGCGTCGTTCCCGTCAGTTAGGGAGCGTGGGCGGTAATGACGTTTTGTGGACGCGCAAAATGTTACGAAATTGAAACCGCACGCATAATGCGTGCATATATAATGTGTTGCAACACGGGGAAGACGCCTCAATGCCAACGATCCAACAGCTGATCCGCAAACCGCGCCAGCCAAAAATCAAACGCTCCAAGTCCATGCACCTGGAGCAATGTCCACAAAAACGCGGTGTTTGCACTCGTGTTTATACAACGACACCGAAAAAGCCGAACTCGGCCATGCGTAAGGTTGCCAAAGTGCGCCTGACCAATGGTTTCGAGGTTATCAGCTATATCCCGGGTGAAAGTCACAACCTTCAGGAGCACTCTGTGGTTCTGATCCGTGGCGGTCGCGTAAAGGATTTGCCTGGCGTTCGTTATCACGTATTGCGCGGTGTTCTGGATACTCAGGGTGTTAAAGACCGTAAGCAACGTCGTTCGAAATACGGCGCCAAGCGTCCGAAGTAAGAGGATTATAGAATGTCTCGTCGTCACGCCGCCGAAAAGCGCGAAGTATTGCCCGATGCCAAATATGGTGATCGGATCCTGACCAAATTCATGAATAACCTGATGATCGACGGCAAAAAATCTGCCGCCGAGCGTATTGTTTATAACGCGCTGATCCGCGTTGAAGGCAAGATCAAGCGCGCGCCGATTGAAGTGTTCCATGAAGCCTTGGAAAACATTAAGCCTTCCGTCGAAGTGCGTTCGCGTCGCGTCGGTGGTGCCACCTATCAGGTGCCGGTTGAGGTGCGCCCCGAGCGCCGTGAGGCCTTGGCCATCCGTTGGTTGATCAAGGCGTCACGCACACGCAATGAGCACACGATGGAAGAGCGCCTTGCCGGTGAATTGATGGATGCGGTCAACAGCCGTGGTTCCGCCGTCAAGAAGCGCGAAGACACCCATAAAATGGCCGACGCCAATAAAGCGTTCAGTCACTACCGCTGGTAGTTAAGTAAGAAAGAAGCAGCCCAATGGCACGCGAGTATCCACTAGATCGTTATCGTAACTTCGGCATTATGGCGCACATCGATGCAGGTAAAACCACCTGCACCGAGCGTGTTCTGTATTACACCGGCAAATCCCACAACATTGGCGAGGTGCATGATGGTGCCGCGACAATGGATTGGATGGAGCAGGAGCAGGAGCGCGGTATTACAATTACCTCCGCTGCGACAACGACCTTCTGGGCGCGCACCGAATCCGGTGAGGATGGTGACGGCGACAAGTTCCGCATGAACATCATCGACACCCCGGGCCACGTTGATTTCACCATTGAAGTTGAACGCTCGTTGGCGGTTCTGGATGGCGCGGTTGCGCTTCTGGATGCCAACGCCGGTGTTGAGCCACAAACAGAAACCGTTTGGCGTCAGGCCGATCGGTATAAAGTGCCACGTATCGTTTTTGTCAATAAAATGGACAAAATCGGCGCGGATTTCTTTAACTGCGTCAAGATGATCAAAGACCGCACAGGCGCGACACCTGCACCGATCCAAATTCCGATTGGGGCAGAAACCGAGCTTGAGGGGATGATTGATCTGGTCACCATGGAAGAATGGGTTTGGGCCGGTGAAGATCTCGGCGCGAGCTGGGAAAAGCGCCCTATTCGTGACGAATTGAAAGAGCTTGCTAACAAGTGGCGTTCCAACCTGATCGAAATCGCCGTTGATATGGACGATGACGTGATGGAAGCCTATCTTGAAGGCACCGATCCGGACGTTGAAACGCTGCGCCGTTTGATCCGTCTGGGCACGCTGGAAATCAAATTCATCCCGATCCTATGTGGGTCCGCCTTCAAAAACAAAGGTGTTCAACCGCTGTTGAACGCGGTGATTGATTATCTGCCGTCACCTACGGATGTTGTGGATTACATGGGCTTTAAGCCGGGTGATGAAACCGAGACACGTGATATTGCGCGTCGCGCGGATGATAACCTGCCGTTCTCGGCGCTGGCATTCAAAATCATGAATGACCCGTTTGTTGGCTCGCTGACGTTTACACGGATCTATTCGGGTGTTCTTAACAAGGGCGACACATTGTTGAATTCGACCAAAGGACGCAAAGAGCGCGTTGGCCGGATGATGATGATGCACGCGATTGACCGTGAAGAAATTACCGAAGCATTTGCGGGCGATATTATCGCGCTGGCGGGTCTGAAAGACACGACAACGGGTGATACATTGTGTTCGGTTGCCGATCCGGTGATCTTGGAAACAATGACCTTCCCGGATCCGGTTATCGAGATCGCGGTTGAGCCAAAAACCAAAGCCGACCAAGAACGCATGTCTACTGGTCTCGCCCGTTTGGCGGCCGAAGATCCATCGTTCCATGTTGAGACTGATCAGGAATCCGGTCAGACCATCATGAAAGGCATGGGCGAACTTCACCTTGATATTCTGGTGGATCGTCTGAAGCGCGAATTTAAAGTGGAAGCCAACATTGGCGCGCCACAGGTTGCCTATCGCGAAACCATTGGTCACGAAGTCGAGCACACCTACACCCACAAGAAGCAGTCGGGTGGTTCGGGTCAGTATGCGGAAGTCAAGTTGTTGATTACGCCAACAGAGCCGGGCGAAGGTTATAGCTTTGAATCCAAAATCGTTGGCGGGAACGTTCCAAAAGAATTTATTCCCGGCGTCGAAAAAGGCATCAAATCGGTTATGGACAGCGGCCCGTTGGCCGGTTTCCCGGTGATTGATTTCAAGGTGACCTTGCTTGACGGTAAATACCACGATGTTGACTCGTCTGTTCTGGCTTTTGAAATTGCTGCACGGATGGGCATGCGTGAAGGTATGCGCAAAGCCGGTGCCAAGATGCTTGAGCCGATTATGAAAGTCGAAGTGATTACGCCGGAAGAATATACTGGTGGCGTTATTGGCGATCTGACCTCCCGTCGTGGGCAGGTTCAGGGGCAGGACACACGCGGCGCGGCGATTGCCATCGACGCATTTGTTCCACTGGCCAATATGTTCGGCTACATCAACAATCTGCGGTCTATGTCTTCTGGACGGGCCAACTTCTCCATGCAGTTTGACCACTACGATCCGGTTCCGCAGAACATCTCGGATGAGATCCAAGCGAAATTCGCCTAATACAGTTAATAACTCGGGTGGTTTCCACCCACCCAATCTACCAAGGAGGCCATCATGGCTAAGGAAAAGTTTGAACGCACAAAACCACACGTCAACGTCGGCACAATCGGCCACGTTGACCACGGCAAAACCACGCTGACAGCAGCGATCACCAAATATTTCGGTGACTTCAAGGATTATGACGCGATTGATGCGGCCCCTGAAGAAAAAGCCCGTGGCATCACCATCTCGACAGCACACGTCGAGTATGAAACAGAAACGCGCCACTATGCGCACGTTGATTGCCCAGGCCACGCCGACTATGTGAAAAACATGATCACCGGTGCCGCACAAATGGATGGCGCTATTCTGGTTGTGAACGCTGCCGATGGCCCTATGCCTCAAACACGTGAGCACATCC
>JAUZRV010000326.1 GCA_030950105.1 Rhodobacterales bacterium
CACCAGCGCCGCTATCACCCTGCTCAAACGCATCGCAAAATCACCAACCAGGGCGATTGAACTCGTACAGGATAACCGCGCAAAGGCAGTCGAGATCATCGCGGCAGAACGATAATCCCACTTTCTCTGAATCACCCTGTACTTGCGTCAAAACAATCGCTATCAGCAGCAAACCACCATACAGACAGGCCCAGCCCTGCTTGAGAACAAACATAATAAATTCGGCCACCGCATCGGGTAATTTGTGGCGCATTGTATCGCCAAGGCGGCGCTCAAGGGTGCGGGTGTTTTCCATATCCCCGATTTACCAAACCTTGGCGTGACGTGTCGACATCAGCCCGTCAATTTGTGCAATAACTGCGCAACCGGCACGGATGCAACGCAGCAATCGTTCAGGTGCGGCATCGCGGCAGAGTATCATTTCGGGGTTGCGCCACCTCGTGTTTCGGCTTCTACCTTGTCTGAAATCATAACGCTGGAGCACACCATGCGCATACTGTTAACCGGAGCATATCGGCTATTTTTCCCTGCGGCGGGATTGTTTGCCGCGCTCGCCATTCCGCTTTGGCTTATGCTCTACATGGGCGTTGATTTTTCATTGCCAGAGGATAGTTTTCGCTGGCACCAACACGAGATGCTGTTTGGCTATCTCGGCGCGGCACTGGCCGGTTTTCTTCTTACCGCAATCCCGAACTGGACCGGCCGACCTGCCCTCAAAGGCGTGCCGCTTTTTATGTTGTTCCTGCTCTGGCTGATCGGGCGGATCGGGTTCATCACCCTCCCCGACAGCATGGGGCAAACAATCACGACATTGCTGTTTCCGGTAGCCCTTGCCGCGATTGCCACCCGCGAAATCTGGCTTGGTGGCAATCGGCGCAACCTGCCGGTGGCCGGTATTGTCTGGCTCATCGCAGCCGCCGATGCGCTATTTTTGCTTGGCAATATCGCAATCGCCGAACGCATGGGGTTTGGGTTGGCAGTGGTGTTGATCACCCTTGTTGGTGGCCGCGTCACACCGGCGTTTGCGCGCAACTGGCTTCGTGCCAAGGGCCGCAATACCATCATCCCCGCATTTGGCCCGATTGATAAGGCTGCGATGGTCACCACGATCGGCGCCGCGGCAAGTTGGGTTGTGCTACCCGAAAATGCAATCACCGGCGCCCTCGCTCTGGTGTCCGCCGCCCTTCTGCTGATCCGCCTGATCCGCTGGAAAGGCTGGACAGTTGCGGGGGAACCGTTGTTAATTTCCATGCACCTTGCCTATCTGTGGTTGCCGGTCTCGATGCTGCTGCTTGGTGCGATGATCCTCGGTGAAACCGTCATTCAGGAACAAGTCGTGCATGCCATTGGCG
This sequence comes from Rhodobacterales bacterium, assembly GCA_030950105.1. GTDB lineage: Bacteria > Pseudomonadota > Alphaproteobacteria > Rhodobacterales > Rhodobacteraceae > JAUZRV01. The sequence continues at coordinate 1,353 of JAUZRV010000326.1, forward strand.
CGGGGGCTGTGGGGTCAATGACCCTTATCGTGATGATGCGGGCCATGCTTGGCCATGCCAAACAGCCAATCGTCGGTAGCAAAATGGATATCGCAATTCTGGGCAGTGTGCACATCGGCGCGGCCTTGCGGGTCATGGCCCCGATCATGTCGGAGTTCACCCCGTTGTTGCATATCTCCGGCACGCTTTGGGCGCTCGGGTTTTTCCTGTTCTTCCTGCGCTATGGACGGATCGCGATTATGGTGCGCCCCTAAGAGGCTGATCGGAAACTAATTGAGTGATTTCAATAAGCTGTGTTTCAATCGGATTGACAAGATTCGAAGGAGATCACGATGGCTTGGACTGAAATCACCCGCCGCAAATATGACCGAGATTTTGGTCACTATGCAAGTGATTTAACCGATGATGAATGGGCGTTGATAGCGCCGATATTGCCACCACCCAAATCAACAGGCCGCCCACGAACCACTCCAATGCGCGATGTCTTTGATGCTATTTTGTACATCGCCAGCGCCGGTTGTTC
>JAUZRV010000327.1 GCA_030950105.1 Rhodobacterales bacterium
AAAAAACTCGCGCTTGGTCCGCTTCTTCTTGTAGGCCTGCTCAAGTGACGAAAAACTCTGCTGTTTCAATGCCAATTCTCCCGTAAGTGCTGCCAGAATTATAGCACGGAAATCAGGGCTTTGTTCAGAGATTCCTTAAGAACCTCAGAGGAAAGAGAAATCTGCGCCACTGTCTGGTTTGTCCCTGTTCGCTAGTCAAATTTTCTTCGAAAACTGTTTCTCGGCAAACCCTTACCATCGGTAGTTCGGGTTAATTGACCCTAGGAAATCAAGAGACGGTAGGAAAGGAAAAAACAACCTAAGGTGGTAAGTAAATGGTGAGGGGTAATATTTGCGTGCTATTTTCCACACACTGCTGGCGTGTTGGGCAAAGGCATGGCATGCCTGCGTGACAGGAGACATTGCAATGAAAATTTCCGAAACTGTCACATTCGGTGGCTCTGGCCTTGAACGGATGGCCGAATTGAGATCAGACCCCGAAAGTTTGACCCGATTATGCGCCACCGAACCCGCCCACTGCATTGTTTTTTGGCGCGGCAAACCGTTGGTGGGTGGCGCAGGGGTTGATGAATTGGTGCGGTTGCCTCTGGATCATAAGGTTTTGCAAAACGCGCCCGAATTACCGGTGTTTCTGGGGAAAGAGGACAGCGGATATTGCTTTGCGCAAGATATCTCGGGGTGGCAACCGGCGGATCTCGATCAAGAGATGCTTGGCAGGTTTTTTGACCAGACCGTGCAGCATCATCCCGATTTGCCAGCGGATCAGGGGTTTGTGGAATTGCGCGGCGTTATGGCGGGCCTGACAGCGCGGGACGCCGAATTGGTGGCCAGTGCCAAGGCGCTTTATCATTGGCACCGCTCACACCGTTTTTGTGCGCGATGCGGGGCGAAAAGCGCGATAACAATGGCAGGGTGGCAGCGCGCTTGCGACGCCTGCGGGACACCGCATTTTCCACGCACCGATCCGGTGGTGATCATGTTGATCACGCGCGGCAATAGCGTGTTAATGGGGCGCTCGCCGGAATGGCCCGAAGGGATGTATTCGTTATTGGCGGGGTTTGTGGAACCGGGGGAGACATTCGAGGCGGCGGTGCGGCGTGAGGTTTTTGAAGAATCCGGCATCCACGTCGGGGCGGTGAATTATCTCGCGTCACAGCCTTGGGCATTTCCCAATTCGTTGATGGTGGGGTGTCATGGAGTCGCGCTCGACGAGGAAATAACCATTGATCCGGTTGAAATTGAAGACGCAATATGGGTCACACGCGAGGAAATTATGGAGAGTTTTTCCGGGCGGCACCCGACGATAAAACCGGCGAGAAAAGGCGCAATTGCACATTTTATTCTGCGGAACTGGCTTGCGGATAGATTGGAATAGGGCGATTATGCGCGTTAACTATTAGAACTTAGCGAACGCGGGCACTCTCATGAAATTTTCGACCAAAGAAGATATCGAAGCGCCCATTGCGCATGTATTTTCCAAAATATCCGACTTTGATAGTTTCGAAAACTCCGCACGCAGGCGCGGGGCCGAGATCGCGCGCGCGGATAATATGGAAGATACCGGCGTCGGGATGTGTTGGGATGTCGGGTTTATGATGCGCGGCAAGCAGCGGCAAATCGTGATCGAACTCGAAGGGTATGACGCGCCAAATACATTGGAATTTGTTTCTCGTTCCAAAGGGTTGGGTGGAATTATGACCGTTGATCTTGTGGCGCTGTCACGTGGGCGTACCCGGCTCGGGCTTGATCTCGAACTTAATCCGCAAACCCTTTCGGCGCGGCTTTTGGTGCAATCTCTGAAACTTGCGCGCGGCAATTTGAACAAGCGGTTCCATTTGCGGGTGGCGGATTATGCCAAGGATATGGAAGATCAGTATAAAGCCGGTTTCAGGACGGCAAACTAATGAAAATCAGGGAATTTGGCGTCGAAATCTGGATGAATGAATTCGAAAACGATTGCGAATACAATTTGGCGGAAACCTGCGTTGACTCGTTGACCATCGCGCAATTGATCGAAATATCGGGCAAAAACGACACGGTTATGGCCGATTTGGCGGCGATGAAAATGACCTATGGGGCGATTGACGGGTCGGACCGTTTGCGCGCCGCGATCTGCGGGCTTTATCAGGGGCAGGCGCGTGAAAATGTCATTGTGACCCATGGCACCATCGGGGCGAATGCATTGATTTATCAGGCATTGGTATCGCGCGGCGACCATGTGATTTCGGTCTTGCCGACCTATCAACAGCATTATTCAATCCCCGAAAGCATCGGGGCGCAGGTGGGGATTTTGCCACTGCGTGAAGCGAACGGGTTTTTGCCGGATCTGGATGAATTGGCGGCGATGGTGCGGCCTGATACGCGCCTTGTTGCGATTAACAATCCCAACAATCCGACAGGTGCGTTGATGGATCGTGACATGTTGATGGGCGTGGTCGAGATTGCGCGTGGTTGCGGGGCCTATTTGCTCTGTGACGAGGTGTATCGGGGCACCGATCAGGATGGCGATGGCAGCACGGTTTCGGTCGCGGATCTCTATGAAAAAGGCATTAGCACGGCGGGGATGTCAAAGGCGTTTTCGCTTGCCGGGTTGCGGCTCGGTTGGATCGCGGGGCCGGTAGAGGTGATCAAGGCGGTGTCGATCCACCGCGATTACAACACCATCAGCGTCGGCGTTGTGGACGATTATTTTGCCACGATGGCGCTTGAGGCGGGTGACAAGATATTGGCGCGCAGTCGGGCGATCACCCGCGCAAACCTCGGGATTCTGGATGCGTGGATGTCGGGCGAACCTTCGATGTCGTATGTAAAGCCAAAGTCGGCGACGGTTGCCTTGCTGAAATACAATTTCGATATGCCATCGCAGGAATTTTGCCGGAAACTTTTGCAAGAGACCGGGGTGATGCTTACCCCCGGCAGCGCGATGGATATGGAAGGCTATGTGCGGATCGGATATGCCAATGACGGCGCCGTGATTGCGGCCGGTTTGGAAAAACTGAGCGGGTTTTTGGCGGGGCTACGCGCGCAACTCTGACGCTAGTAGATCAAACACCATACGGATGCGGCGGCTGGTGTTGACCTCGCGGTGCGCCACCAGCCAGATCGGGAATATTAGCGGGTCAAGATCGGGCAGAACGCGGCGCACCGATGGTTCTGCGTCTCCGATATTGCCGTCAAGAATACCAATGCCGATGCCCTGTTTGACCAGCGCCCACATGACAAAATAATTTTCGGTCAACAACGGGAAATTGCGCCTCGTGAGGGACATGCCCATGCCATTGAACGCCTTCATCAACATATCGCTGTCGTCGATATTGACGAAATCCGCGTTCGACAGATCGGCGGGGGCGCGCGGATTGCCGATTTTTTCAATATAGGCGGGGGTGGCATAGAGACGGGCGGGGACGTCGCGGATTTTGCGCGCGATCAGGTCTGGCTCGCTAGGGCGAAAATTTCGCAGGGCGATGTCGGCCTCGCGGCGGCGCAGGTCGCTTGGTGTATTGGAAGCGACAATTTCAATTTCGATGCCGGGTTCCATGTGGCGCAATTTGGCGATGATCGGAGGCAGTATATAGGCGGCGTATATCTCGCTGGCGGCAATGCTGACTTTGCCTTCGATGGATTGGGTTTGACCGGCCGCAGCGAGGGAAACCCGCCCCGCCGCATCGCCCATGGCGCGCACATGATCCAGCAGCTCCAGACCGCTCGGAGTGAGGGCAAGGCCGCGCCCGACGCGTTCAAATAGAACCACGCCAAGTTCGGTTTCAAGGGCATCGACCTGCCGCCCAAGGGTGGGTTGGGCCATGCCAAGCGCACGCGCCGCCGCCGAAAGAGAGCCTTCTTCTGCGGTGACGAGAAAGGCGCGGGCGCGATTCCAGTCAAATTTTACCGATTTCCAATCCATGCATAAATGCATATCAAATAGGGAAATTTAGTCAATTCCTATGAATGTGAAGGCGGGGTAGGTCCGGCCAACGCAACAAAGGACGAGAACAATGAAAACAGTTACATTTGAACGTTACGGGGAAGAAGATGTTCTTGGGTTCAAGGACATGCCGCGACCAAAGCCAAAATCGAATGAGATATTGGTGGAAGTTCGTAGCACCACAGTTACCCCGACGGATGTGTCGTTTCGGGCGGGGAACCCGTGTATTGTGCGGCTTTATCTGGGGTTGAGACGGCCAAAGAAACAGGTCCTTGGCACCGAGTTTTCCGGTGTGATTGTCGGCACGGGCGATGGGGCACGCGGGTTTGAAATTGGTGATCAGGTGTTTGGCGCGCCTGCCGACGGAACCGGAGCGCACGCGCAATACATATGCCTGCCAGCCGACGGGGCGGTTTGTAAAATACCGGAGAATATGACGTTGGCAGAGGCGGCAGCGATTTGCAGTGGGGGGCTGACGGCCTTGCCGTTTTTGCGCGATAACGGGCAGATCAAAAAGGGCGACAAGGTTTTGATTATCGGGGCATCGGGATCTATCGGGTCAATGGCGGTGCAGATGGCCAAGCATTTCGGGGCGCATGTGACGGGCGTGTGCAGCGCGCGCAACGTGGCGTTGGTGGGCGCATTGGGTGCGGATCGGGTGATTGATTATACCCATCAGGATTTCGCCATCGAGGGCACGCAATATGACATTATTTTCGATACCGTCGCCAAGAGTAGTTTCGCCAAGGCCCGCGCCGCATTGACACCAAAGGGCGTGTATCTGGTGACTGCGCCGAGTTTTGCAACGATTTTCCAAATGCTGCGAGGGGTCGTATTCGGCGGCAAGCGCGCGGTGATGGCGGCGACGGGGTTACGCCCCGAGGCCGAACAACGCGCGGATATGGAGCAGATCAAACAGTGGATTGAAAACGGCGTTTTGACGGTGTTGATTGACCGGAGTTATCCGTTTGGACAAATCGCCGAAGCGCATGCATTTGTCGCGACAGAGCGCAAGCGGGGCAATGTTTTGATCGCAATGGCCTAGCCCGAATTATTCATGAAGCGGCGTAAATCGTTTGACGGGCGTAGATCAAGCTGTTGAAATGGCGTATGATTTTGGTGTTGAACAAGATCATTCACCTCCAGCAGAAAATCCAACCCACCATGAATGACGATACGCT
>JAUZRV010000328.1 GCA_030950105.1 Rhodobacterales bacterium
GTGTATCGTCGTTCATGGCGGGCTGGATTTTCTGCTGGAGGTGAATGATCTTGTTCAACACCAAAATCATACGACATTTCAACAGCTTGATCTACGCCCGCCAAACGATTTACGCCGCTTCATGAATAATTCGGGTTAGCAGGCTTATTGCTCCGAACGCCATCAAGGCACCAATGGCCAGATGTTGCGGTTGGCCTTCGATCACATCGCGCCATGTGCTTGTGGCGCGAATAATGTCTAATCTGGACATAATAGCGGCCCCTTTCCTATACGGTCAGGGGCAGCTTAGCAGGAAAACGGGTTTTGGACTATGCGGCGACGCGATTCAATTCGGCATCGGACGCATGGTCGAAATGCAGGGTTTGCGAACCGCTGCGATATTCGGGCATGCGCAGCAATTGCCGTTTGGCATCGGCAAGCAAACCGGAGATCACGGATTGCACCGGCGCCTTTTCAACCTGACCAGATGTGCAGCGCAGGGTGATATTATTTGACCCCAGCAACACGTGAATCATCGCAATATGACGCGCGGATTTGCCATCGTAACGGCAGTCTAAAAAATTGATACTGTCTACATACATTCTGTACTTCTCCCATTTCACCGTGGTCAAATCTGATCCAGAATTGTGTTCATGTTGTGGAGAGAAGGTGCTTTGTTTTTGCTCAAATCAAGGATTTCAAAACGGGGGTCTTGAACGGCGCCGGTTTGATATCCAAATAGAATGTGAGGCCTGGAAACGGATGTGCCGCACGATGGGCATCCACATGGATCAGGCGCTTGTAAGAAGGAGAGACAACATGGATCTTAATAAATTCACCGAACGGTCGCGCGGTTTTATTCAAGCGGCCCAAACGATTGCAATGCGCGAAAGCCACCAACGGCTTGCGCCCGAGCATATTCTAAAAGCATTGATGGACGACGATCAGGGGTTGGCCAGCAACCTGATTACGCGCGCGGGCGGTGATCCGGCACGCGTGGTTGAATCGCTTGATATCGCAATGGGCAAAATCCCGCAGGTAAGCGGCGATGTTGGTCAGACCTATATGGATGGGCAGACCGCCAAAGTGATTGGCGAGGCCGAAAAACTTGCCAAAAAATCCGGCGATAGTTTCGTTCCGGTAGAGCGGATTTTGATGGCGCTTGGCATGGTTAAATCCAAAGCCAAAGAGGCGCTTGAGGCGGGCAATGTTTCACCGCAAAAATTGAACGAAGCGGTGAATGATATCCGCAAGGGGCGCACCGCCGATACGGCCACCGCCGAAGAAGGCTATGATGCGCTCAAGAAATACGCGCGTGATCTGACCGAGGCGGCGCGCGAGGGCAAGATTGACCCGATCATTGGACGTGACGAAGAAATTCGCCGTGCGATGCAGGTATTGTCGCGGCGCACCAAAAATAACCCTGTGTTGATCGGGGAGCCGGGCGTCGGAAAAACCGCGATTGCCGAAGGCATGGCCTTGCGTATCGTCAATGGCGATGTGCCCGAAAGCCTTGCCAATAAAAAACTGATGTCGCTTGATATGGGCGCATTGATTGCCGGCGCGAAATATCGTGGTGAATTTGAAGAACGCCTCAAGGCGGTTCTGTCAGAGGTCACCGAGGCCGCTGGTGAAATCATCCTGTTTATTGACGAAATGCACACCCTTGTTGGTGCGGGGAAAGGTGACGGCGCGATGGATGCCGCCAACCTTATCAAACCGGCATTGGCGCGTGGGGAACTTCATTGTATTGGCGCGACCACGTTGGATGAATATCGCAAATACGTTGAAAAAGACGCGGCCTTGGCGCGGCGGTTTCAACCTGTTGTGATTGCCGAACCGACGGTGGAAGATACGATTTCAATCCTGCGCGGGATCAAGGATAAATACGAGGTGCATCACGGTGTGCGGATTTCCGATAGTGCCCTTGTGGCCGCTGCAACCCTGAGCAACCGTTACATCACCGATCGGTTTTTGCCCGACAAAGCCATTGATTTGATGGACGAAGCGGCGAGCCGTCTACGCATGGAAGTCGATAGCAAACCCGAGGAACTTGATACGCTTGACCGTGAAATCATGCAAAAGCAGATCGAGGTCGAGGCGTTGCGCAATGAAGATGATGATGCCAGCAAGGACCGTCTCGAGACGCTTGAAAAAGATGTGGCCGAGTTGCAGGAACGTAGCGCGGAAATGACAGCAAGTTGGCAGGCGGAGCGTGATAAATTATCCGCTGCGCGTGACATCAAAGAGCAGTTGGACAACGTGCGGGCCGAGCTTGATATCGCCAAACGCGAGGGCAATCTCGCCAAGGCGGGCGAGCTGTCTTATGGCATCATCCCCGAGTTGGAAAAGAAGCTCGAGATAGCGGAATCCAGCGAGGACGATGTTCTTGTTGAAGAAGCGGTGCGCCCTGAGCAAATCGCGTCGGTGATCGAGCGCTGGACCGGAATTCCGGTGGCCAAGATGCTTGAGGGCGAACGCGAGAAACTGTTGCGGATGGAAGACGATCTTCATCGCCGCGTGATCGGACAGGACAAGGCGGTGACCGCGCTTGCCAATGCCGTGCGCCGTGCGCGTGCCGGTTTGAATGACGAAAACCGGCCTTTGGGCAGTTTCCTTTTTCTTGGGCCAACCGGCGTCGGGAAAACCGAATTGACCAAAGCCGTGGCCGAGTTTCTGTTTGACGACGACAACGCCATGGTGCGGCTCGATATGTCGGAATTCATGGAAAAACATAGTGTTTCGCGTCTGATCGGGGCGCCTCCGGGCTATGTTGGCTATGATGAAGGCGGTGTTCTAACCGAGGCGGTGCGCCGTCGGCCCTATCAGGTTGTGTTGTTTGACGAGGTCGAAAAGGCGCATCCGGATGTGTTCAACGTGTTGTTGCAGGTTCTGGATGACGGTGTGTTGACCGATGGCCAAGGGCGCACGGTGGATTTCAAACAGACGTTGATTATCCTGACGTCGAATTTGGGAAGCCAGGCGTTGAGCCAACTGCCCGAAGGGGCAAGTGCGGCCGATGCGCAGCGTGATGTCATGGATGCCGTGCGCGCCCATTTCCGGCCCGAGTTCCTTAACCGGCTGGACGAGACGATTATCTTTGATCGTCTGGCGCGCAAGGATATGGATGGTATCGTCGATATCCAGTTGTCGCGGTTGGCCAAACGTCTTGTCGGGCGCAAAATCGCCCTTGAACTTGATGAGGGTGCGCGTCAATGGCTTGCCGATGAGGGCTATGATCCGGTGTTCGGGGCACGGCCATTGAAACGGGTGATCCAGCGCGCGGTTCAGGATCCGTTGGCCGAACTGATCCTTGCCGGAGATGTGAAAGACGGCGATGTGATCCCGATTTCGGCAGGTGCCGACGGGTTGATTATCGGCGACCGGATCGGATCAAGCAACCGCACGCCACCAGAGGATGCGGTGGTTCATTAAGGTGTAAAAATAGCCCCGCCCGCCAGGGTATTTCTGGCGGGCGGGGTTTTTCGTTGTAACGGTTGCGCTGTTAAAACAGGAAATCAGCGGCGTCGAGATCTGCAATATCGGTGTTCTGAAGCAGAACAACATCACGCGCACTTACCCGCACTTCGGCATCGGCCCCGATCTGCGTTATGGTTAGGTCGGTCATATCGGTAAACCCGAAAGCGGTGAAATCAAGGGTATCAATCCCGTCTTCAAAATCGGTGATCGTATCGGCGCGCATCCGGTCTTCGAACACAAACACATCGGCCCCGTTCCCGCCGGTCATCAGGTCATTCCCCTTGCCGCCGATCATGATATCATCGCCGCTGTCGCCATACATCTTGTCTTTGCCAGCGCCGCCATTGATCACGTCGTTGCCGCCACCACCCCACATACGGTCATTGCCATTGTCGCCGATAATTGTGTCGTTTCCGCCCTCGCCATAGAGCCGGTCATTGGCATTGCCGCCATTCAGATAATCGTTGCCACCGCCAGCTTTGATCAGGTCGTTGTCGGCATCGCCATAAATAACGTCGTTCTGGCTGCCGCCATAAATTTTGTCCTGACCGGACCCGCCATGGATTTCATCCCGACCACTGCCGCCATAGATCGTATCGGCCCCGGATCCGCCATAGATGGTATCATTGCCGCCGCCGCCGCTGATGCTATCGCTGCCGTTCATCCCGTCGATAAGATCATCACCCGCCGTGCCGGTTAATGTATCGCTACCGTCAGAACCGGAAGGGGGCGGTGGGGCAGAAGCCAGAATGAAATCGCTGTTGTCCAGATCCCCGATAACGGTGTTTTCCAATTCGACAAAATCACCATCGGGGAATGAAATCCGCACCGATGTGCCGTGCGTGGAAATCGCCAGTTGCGAAACATCCCAATAGCCGAAAACCGACACATCTATACGGTCAATCCCGTTTTCGAAATCGGTAATCACGTCCTGACCGGCATCGGATTTGTAGATGAACACATCGGCGCCGGCGCCGCCTGTTAGAATATCATTGCCTTTGCCACCAAACAGGGTGTCATCACCCGTGCCGCCATCCATGACGTCGTCGCCTTGGTCGCCATTCAGGACATCCTGACCCGCGCCGCCGATAACAGTGTCGTTGTTATTGCCGCCATTCAAGGTGTCGTTGCCGATGCCACCGTCGAGGTAATCGTCCGAGCTACCACCATCAAGAAAATCGTTGCCGGCCTCGCCAAACAATGTGTCGCTGCCGCAATGGCCGCTTAGGGAAACTCTGAACAACATGGCTTTCGGCATGCGGAAGTTGTCGATTGCCGCTCGGGTTCACGGCACCAGCCGTTTTGCGGCCGCTTTCGCGACTGTTTTACCCCGCTCCCCTGATTTTGGTCTTGTCACGGTTACGTTCCGGT
>JAUZRV010000329.1 GCA_030950105.1 Rhodobacterales bacterium
TATGTCGTGCCGTTCGACAGGTGACAGGCCAGGGAGGAATAGCGTATCGTCATTCATGGTGGGTTGGATTTTCTGCTGGAGGTGAATGATCTTGTTCAACACCAAAATCATACGACATTTCAACAGCTTGATCTACGCCCGCCAAACGATTTACGCCGCTTCATGAATAATTCGGGCTAAAAAGCAGGACCACTTCAGTTAGCGCTGGCTGCTCTGCCAATTCGGGTTTTCCCAAGGCACGTCATTCGCCGTGGCCAACATCCCCTGCCCCAAAATATGATCCGCCGCCTTTTCCCCGACCATAATCGACGGCCCGTTCAAATTGCCGTTGGGTATGCGCGGAAAAATCGAACTGTCCGCCACCCGCAAACCCGCAACCCCAATCACCCGGGTTTCGGGATCAACCACCGCCATCGGATCATCAGCCGCGCCCATTTTACAGGTGCCACAGGGATGAAACGCGCTCTCGGCGTGCTCGCGAATAAACCCGTCGAGGTCGTCATCGCTCTGCAAATTCACCCCCGGCTGTATTTCATGGCGCACAAATGGCGCAAACGCATCTTGGGCGAAAATTTCGCGGGTGAGACGGATACAGGTGCGGAAATCCTCCCAGTCCTGCGGCTCCGACATGTAATTGAACGCGATCTTCGGGGCCTCGGCCGGATTGTTTGACCGCAATGTCACCGCCCCGCGCGACGCGCTACGCATCGGGCCGACATGGGCCTGAAACCCGTGCCCTTCGGCGGCGGCCTTGCCGTCATAGCGCACCGCCATCGGTAGGAAATGATACTGGATATCGGGATAGCGCACTCCGGCGCGACTGCGAATAAAGGCCGCCGATTCAAACTGGTTAGACGCGCCAAGGCCGGTTTTGGTTAACAACCATTGCGCGCCTATCATGGCTTTGGAAAACAGGTTCCAGTGCTTGAAAAGCGTGATCGGCTGGCTCGCCGCCATCTGGATATAAAGCTCGAGATGATCTTGCAAATTCTGCCCGACACCGGGGCGGTCCGCGACCACGTCTATCCCGTGCTCCGCCAGATGCGCCGCCGGTCCGATCCCCGACAACATCAACAGTTTTGGCGAATTTATCGAACTGGCGGCTATGATCACCTCGCGCCGTGCCGTTATGATCTCGACTTTGCCACCGCGCGCGACCTCGATGCCGACCGCGCGCCCGTCCCTGATCACCACGCGCCGCGCCAATCCCCGCGTCAACGTGCAGTTTTCGCGCGTCAATGCCGGGCGCAAATACGCATTGGCCGCCGACCACCGCCGCCCCTGCCAAACCGTCTGCTCCATCGGGCCAAAGCCCTCTTGCTGCGCGCCGTTATAATCATCGGTTACCGGATATCCGGCCTGTTGACCGGCCTCGACAAAGGCGGCAAACAACGGATTATCGCGAGGACCACGGGTGATATGCAGCGGCCCGTTGGTGCCGCGCCATGCCGCATCGCCCCCGTGACCACCGGAATGCCAATGTTCCATCCGTTTGAAATACGGCAGAACATCGCCATATCCCCATCCCGCCGCGCCGCTTTGCGCCCAATGATCGTAATCGCCCGCGTGCCCACGCACATACACCATACCATTGATCGACGACGACCCGCCAATCACCTTGCCACGTGGGCACACCAATTCGCGCCCGCCCAGATGCGGCTCCGGTTCCGACAGATACCCCCAATCATAACGCGCCATATTCATCGGATATGACAGCGCCGCAGGCATCTGGATAAACGGGCCTATATCGGTGCCGCCGTGTTCAATTATCACAACCGACGCCCCGGTTGCCGACAACCGATACGCCATCGCACAGCCCGCAGAGCCGGCGCCGACAATCACAAAATCCGCTTCCATCAATGCCCCTCGCCGACAAGTCCGGTCACGCATTTATTCACCAATATCACCGCATCATCGCGCCCCATCGCCCCTTGGCGCAATGCTTGCCGGATATACACCCCGTCAATCAACGCGCCAACGGTTTCGGCGGCAATTTCGGCACGATCTGCCAACAAGGGCCGAAACCCCGCCAACAGGTTTGACCGCATCCTGCGCCGGTAGATGGCCAGCAACCGCCGCGCGTCGGGGGATGTCTGCGCCTGCACATAAAACGCAAGCCACGCCCCGATGGTTTCAGTGCGAAAATTGGCCGGCGAAAACGAGGCCCGCACAATCGCGTCAATCCGCGCGCGCGGGGTATCCGCCATTGCCAATGCGCCGCGCACCTCGGCCCCGAACAACGTCAGAATATGACGCATCGCCGCCACCAGTATCTGGTCCTTGCCGCCAAAATAGTGATGCGCCAACGCGCTCGACATGCCCGCCCGTTTTGCTATACGTGCGACAGTCACATCCAGTGATCCGGCCGCACCGATTTCCGCGATGGTCGCCTTGACCAACGCATCGCGTCTTATCGGTTCCATTCCCAACTTGGGCATTGCGCGCCTCCATTCTTGCCTGATCAGGCTAATAGGTTTTTTATTGACTCGTCAATCAACAAAAATATAGGCTGTTCAGCAGAACAAAAACACTTCCTAGCAACTCGGAGAAATCACATGATCTTAAAATCAACTCTATCGGTCCTGGCCCTGCTGGCCGCTTCCCCTGCTTTTGCCGAATGTGGCAAAGTGACGTTTTCCGATGTCGGCTGGACCGATATCACCGCTACAACGGCCACCGCCTCAATTGTATTAAACGCGCTTGGATATGAAACCGACACCAAGGTTCTTTCGGTGCCGGTTACCTATATTTCGCTTGAACAGGGTGACGTGGATGTTTTCCTTGGCAACTGGATGCCGACCATGGAAGGCGACATTGCCAAATACCGCGACGCGGGCACCGTTGACACCGTGCGTGCCAACCTGAACGGCACCGCCTACACGCTTGCCACCAATGCTGCGGGCGCGGCGCTTGGCATCAAGACTTTTGCCGATATTGCCGCGCACGCCGATGCGCTTGGCGGCAAAATCTACGGTATCGAGGCGGGCAATGATGGCAACCGCATTGTGATGGATCTGATTTCGGCAGATACATTCGGCATGGGGGCCGTTGAAATGGTCGAAAGCTCTGAACAGGGTATGTTGGCACAGGTTGACCGCGCCAGCCGCAAGAACAAACCGGTGATTTTTCTCGGCTGGGCACCTCATCCGATGAATTCAAACTTTGAAGTGACCTACCTGACCGGCGGCGAAGAATGGTTCGGGGCCGAGGGGGACGTTTACACCAACACCCGCGCCGGATACGTTTCCGAATGTCCCAATGTCGGGAAATTCCTGCAAAACCTGTCGTTCACTCTGGCCATGGAAAACGAAATTATGGGCGCAATCCTGAATGACGGCGAAGATGCCGAAGATGCGTCCACCGCATGGCTCAAGGCCAATGTTGATGCAATTGCGCCATGGCTCGACGGGGTAACCACAAAAGACGGCGGCGACGCAATGGCGGCTGTTTCGACGGCTCTGGGCCTATAATATCAATGCGAAAAGGCCCTGAAGAAACGCAGGGCCTTTTTTGTGTTCTATCCGCTATACTTTTGCCTACTGTGAACAACTGACAGCCCTCGATTTACCATTAGCAGGCCGATTTCAATCAACTGGCTGCCCCAAAACCAACGAAGGATTCCCCTATGGAATGGCTCACGGACACCAAAATACCGATCGGCAAAATGGCCAAAAAGGCGTTTGAATGGCTGCGCGACAATGCCGATTGGTTTTTCGAGGGCTTTGAAGACGGCCTTGGCTGGCTCATCGAGAGCTGCCTGTTCATTCTGAAATACCCCAATCCTTTGGTGATCATTGCGCTGTTTGTCGCCCTGACATGGTTTATCCAACGTCGCTGGCAACCCTGCTTGCTGATTTTCGGTGGCTTCCTGTTCATCCTCAATCAGGGCTATTGGGAAGAAACCCTCGAAAGCCTGACTTTGGTGCTGTTTGCCTGCATCACCTGCATGGCGATTGGCGTGCCGATCGGCATCGCCGCCGCGCACCGCCCCCGCCTCTACAAGGCAATGTCGCCGCTTCTCGATCTGATGCAGACCTTGCCGACCTTTGTCTATCTGATCCCGATGATCGTGTTTTTCGGCATCGGCATGGTGCCCGGACTTGTGGCCACCATCATATTCGTGGTCCCCGCGCCGATCCGGTTGACCTACCTTGGCATTTCCGCCACCCCGACCCCGCTTCTCGAGGCCGCCGAGGCCTTTGGTGCCACCCCCCGTCAGACATTATGGAAGGTGGAATTGCCCTATGCTTTGCCGCAAATCATGGCCGGTTTGAACCAGACCATCATGCTCTCGTTGTCGATGGTGGTGATTGCGGCGCTTGTCGGGGCCGATGGTCTTGGCGTGCCGGTGGTGCGCGCGCTTTCACAGGTCAACGCCGCCCTTGGTTTCGAAAGCGGTCTGGTCATTGTGGTGGTCGCCATCATGCTTGACCGGATGTTGCGCGTGGAGCAAAAATCATGAGCATCGCAGTAGAATTCGATAATGTGTCCATCGTCTTTGGCGACAATGCAAAATCCGCCCTGCCCCATATGGACGCCGGTCACGACCGCGCCGAAGTGCGCGCACAATCCGGTCAAATCCTTGGCGTCCACAATTGTTCTTTAAAGGTCGCAAGCGGCGAAATTCTGGTGCTTATGGGGCTCTCCGGTTCCGGGAAGTCGACATTGCTGCGCGCGGTGAACGGCCTTAATCCGGTGGTGCGCGGGGCGGTCAACGTCAATGTTGGCGACGCAATGGTTGATGTCACACGCGCCAATGCCGCCACCGTGCGCGACATCCGGCAACACCGCGTGGCGATGGTTTTTCAACAATTTGGCCTGCTGCCGTGGCGAAGCGTGCGCGAAAATGTCGGCCTTGGTCTCGAATTGGCCGGTGAACCCGTCGCCATGCGCAACACCAAAATTGATCAACAACTTGCCTTGGTTGGCCTCTCGGATTGGGCCGATCACAAGGTCGGAGACCTTTCCGGCGGGATGCAGCAACGCGTCGGCTTGGCCCGCGCCTTTGTCACCGACGCGCCAACCCTGTTGATGGACGAACCGTTTTCGGCGCTCGATCCCCTGATCCGCACCCGTTTACAAGACGAATTGATCGCACTGCAAAAAGACCTCAAACGCACAATCATTTTCGTAAGTCACGACCTCGACGAAGCCTTTAAAATCGGGGATCGCATCGCCATCATGGATGGTGGGCGCATCGTGCAATGCGGCACCCCGCAAGAGATTTTCACCAATCCGGCGAGCGCATACGTCGCCGAATTCGTCGCTCATATGAACCCGCTTGGCGTGCTTTGCGCGCGCGACGTAATGGCACCATCCGTAGGAACCGCCGAGATTTCCGTGCCACCGGATGCGTCGATAAAGCAGGTTATCAAAGCCATTTCCGGCGTCGCACCCGCAAAAGACGCCGACCCGACTGCCGGAGTTGTCGGCGTTCTCGAAGACGGCCAGCAGATCGGCCAAATCACCCGTGCGGCGATACTGGCCAAACTGCTGGATCCGCGCAATCCGGTCCCGTCGCCCTAAGGCGTTTCGCGTTAAAACGGCAGACCCACATAGTTCTCGGCGAGTGATGCCAATGCCTTTTCCGACGACAACAGATATTCAAGATCGGTCTGTTGCAACTTGTCGTCGAACCCGCTGTTTTCGGGGAAACGATGCAGCAATGTCGTCATCCACCAACTAAACCGCTGGCCTTTCCACACCCGCGCCAATGCCTTTTGCGAATAGGTTTCAAGCCCCGTATCATCGCCATTTTTGTAATGGTCCAACATCGCGTGATAGAGATAATAAATATCCGACGCTGCGGAATTAAGCCCGCGCGCACCGGTTGGCGGCACGATATGCGCGGCGTCGCCAGCCAGAAACATATTCCCGTAACGCATTGGTTCTGCTACAAAACTCCGCAATGGCGCGATGCTTTTTTCAATCGAAGGCCCGGTTTCCAGATTGGCCGCAACCTCTGCCGGTAACCGCTGTTTAAGCTCCTCCCAGAACGCCTCGTCTGACCAGTCTTCCACTGTGTCGGTCAATGGCACCTGAATATAATAGCGGCTCAAGGTTTGGCTGCGCATCGAACATAACGCAAATCCACGTTCATGTTTGGCGTAAATCAATTCCGGCGAAACCGGCTTGGTCCGGGACAACACCCCAAGCCAGCCAAACGGATATACCCGCTCATAAAGCGCGATTTTATCCTTGGGAATCGACTTGCGGCTCACCCCGTGAAACCCGTCGGCCCCGATAATATAATCGCAATCAATGCGGATAATATCGTCGCCATTACGATAGGTCAGATAGGGCGCATCCGTGGTGATATCATGTGGCTTCACGTCCTCGGCGTTGTGAATAATATTGCCCCCCATCGCCGCGCGCGCATCATAAAGATCCCGCGTCAATTCGGTTTGTCCATAAACCACAACGCTGTTACCGCCGGTCAATCCCTTGAGATCAACCCGGTCTTTCACCCCGTCATGCGCGATGAAAAACCCGTCGTGAATCTCGCCCTCTGCATCCATACGCGCGCCACATTTCGCCTCGCGCATCAGATCGGCAAAACCATGTTCCAACACCCCCGCCCGAATACGCCCGAGCACATATTCGCGGCTGTGTTTTTCAAGCAAAATATTGTTGATACCTTGCAAATCCAATAGTTGCGAGAGCAACAAACCAGACGGCCCGCCGCCGATTATCCCAACTTGGGTTTTCATTTTATAATCCTTTCAGTGACTTAGTCGATACATTCCAGCATCATCGTGCCCGCGCCGGTGTTTGAAATCGGGATGTGATAATTCTGATGGATCGGGTTCACCTTGTCGCCAAGCGCCCCGCGCATCATCATCCACATCAGAAATTCAGTCCCCTGTGCCCCCGCCTGCCGCACCAGTTCACGGCGCGAAATCTTGGTTAGACTCTCGGGATCGGTGACGATCTTTTCCATGCACATCAGATCAAATTCTTTGTTGATAAATCCGGCCCGCTCGCCGTCCAGCTGGTGGCTCATCCCGCCGGTTCCAAGGATCACAACCTTGATATCGTCGGGATAGGACCGGATCGCACGGCCCAGTGCCTTGCCAAAATCCAGCGCCCGTTTCAGAGTCGGAATCGGGTGTTGCACGGTATTGGCGCTGATCGGGATTGCGCGCGGAAAATTCGGATGTTTCCCCAATCCAGGCCAGAAAAGCTGCATCGGGACGGTAAATCCGTGATCGACCGGCATTTCCTGACAGGACGTGATATCAAATTCATCGTCGACCATGCTCTCGATGATATGCCACGACAGCGGCGCATCGCCTTTGAACGGCGGTAATACCGGAATCCCCCACCCCTCGTCTTCGTTGATATATTCATGCGCGGCGCCAATCGCAAAGGTCGGCATTTGATCCAGAAAAAGAGCCAACCCGTGATCGTTATAAATATTGATCGCCACGTCGGGTTTGTGTTTATCAAGCCACGCGTGGATCGGCGGATAACCATCAAAAAACGGCTTCCAATAGGGGTCATTCTGTTGTTCGCGCGCGATAGCATTGCCAACGGCGGGGATATGCGAAGTGGTCAGACCACCAATAATTTTTGCCATTTTATAACTCTCCTAATCGCCGTGGCGACACAGTTTTTCTTTGAATTCCTCAACCGTAACGCCGGTTTGCTGCGCCCCGATATCCTGCATGTTCAACTTGAAAATACCGGCAAATTTGGCGAGATAATAAATATTGCCCCCCGCCGCGATCATCTCCAGAACATTCTTGTTGCGACACGCCGCTTTATGCGCCTCGTTCAACCCGAAACTCTCCATATACCCTTCCGGATCGGCAAGATACGCCTCGCGCGCCGCCGCCTTGTTGAACGAAAAACACATCTTGTTCAGAGGATAGCCGATCATCGCCATCTTCCCGTCGAAAAACGTGGTGCCTTCTATCGGCGTATGATGGTCAAATTCGTCTAAATTCATGATTTCGCTCCTTTTTCATCGTTTTCCGACCAATAAAGCCGCATCGGATTATCCACCAACAACGCCTGTTGCAGCGCCTCGGTCGTCGCAATTCGCGGGATCACATCCACCAACATTCCATCATCCGGCATATGCGATTTCATATTCGGGTGCGGCCAATCGGTGCCCCACAATACGCGATCCGGAAACCGTTCAACCAAGGTGCGGGAAAACGCGATCACATCGTCATATGGCGGGCCATCAATGGTCAATCTTTCGGGGCAGGATACTTTGGTCCAGATATTATCGTTGTCGTCCAACAACCGGATAAATCTTTGAAAGTCCTCATGCTCAATCGGTTTTCCCACATCGGGCCGCCCCATATGATCGACCACCACAATGGTTGGCAATGACTGTAAAAACGGCACCAGTTCTTCGAGATCCGGCGCCTCGAAATACACCACAATATGCCAACCCAGCTTTGCAACCCGCTGCGCAATCCCCATAAACACGTCCTTGGGGGTGGCATCGACCAACCGTTTTACAAAATTGAACCGCACCGCGCGCACGCCCGCCGCGTCCATCACCGCCAATTCCTGGTCCGTCACATCGGGCGACACCACCGCCACCCCGCGCGCCAAATCACCTGCCGTATGCAACGCATCCACCAAGGCATCATTGTTGCGCCCGTGGCATGACGCCTGCACAATAACATTACGCTCAAACCCGAGAAAATTACGTAGCGCGAACAATTTCTCTTTGGATGCATCGCAAGGCGTATATTTGCGCCCCTGCGCATAAGGGAATTTTTCAGACGGCCCAAACACATGATTATGCGCATCCACCGCCCCGATCGGCGGCACAAATGTGGGCCGTGTCGGATTTGGATGAAATGGCCGGTAATCGGCATCCATGACCTGTTTTTCGCTCATTGTACAAACACCACCCCGTCAAATAATTTGCGCGCCGTGCGCAATATCGCGGTTCCCGTCACCGCCCCGTTCCCATCGACATCCCCATCCACACTGGCCACAATCGTGGTTTCCCCGATGGGATGTTCGATCTGCAACGATTTCACCGGCCCTTGCGGGATCACCGCCAAATTTGCCGCCACCGACCCGTCAATAAGGCACGCAGTTGCCACGCTTACCGCGCCCAACACCCCGATCGAGGCATGGCACCGATGCGGAATAAACGTGCGCGTGTTAATTACGCCGCCACTATCAGGCGCCGAAACCATAGTCATTTTCGGCACGGTTTTTTCCGTCACATCGCCCAAATTCATCATTGGTCCCGCGATCAAACGGATACGTTCCAACGCCGCGCGCAAAGGCGCGTTCCCCTCAAGATCGGCACGGCTCTCGCGGCCGGTTATCCCCATATCGGCCGCGCACAACACCACGCAAGGCATGCCATTATCAATCAATGTCACCTCGATACCCTCGATCACATCGACCGCGTTTCCGCTTGGCAACAACGCCCCGCAACTGGCACCCGCGATGTCGGCAAAGGCAATCGAAACCGCCGCCGCCGTTCCCGGCACCCCGTCTATTTTTGCACCGCCCGCATAGGTCACAGCCCCGTCCGGCGTTGCCACCGAAATCACCGCCATTTGCCCGGTGTTGACCATAAACACCCGCACCTGCGTCACCGCACCAGACACCGCAACAAGCCCACGTTCAATCGCAAACGGAGCCACGCCTGCCAATATGTTCCCGCAATTTTGTGCATCACTTACAAGGGCTTGATCAACAGACACCTGTAAAAACAGATAATCAATATCGGCGTTATTCTGCGATTTTGACACCACCGCCACTTTGGATGTCAACGGGTCCGCGCCCCCCATCCCGTCGACCTGACGCGCATCCGGCGATCCCATGACAGACAATAAAAACGCGTCCCGATCTGCCACATCCGCCGGCAAATCTGTGCCAAGAAAATACCCCCCCTTCGAGGTCCCCCCGCGCATCCACATGCAACGCGCCGATGACGCCGCACTAGACATATTTCAACCCTTTTTCGGCTAACCGTTCCCGCATTTTATACATATCAAGGCCCAGTTCGCCGGACGCAAGCCGCGCCCGTTTTTCGTCTTCCAATGCCATGCGGGCCTGCGCCCGTTTCAACACCGTTTCGGCGTCGCCCCGTTTCACCACACACACCCCGTCATCATCCGCCACGATCACATCACCCGCCGCAACTGCCGCCCCGGCACAGACCACCGGCACATTCACCGATCCAACTGTTTCTTTCACCGTGCCTTGGGCGCAAATCGCGCGCGACCACACCGGAAAATCCATGTCCGTCAAATCCCGAATATCCCGCACCCCCGCGTCGATGATCAAACCGACACCGCCGCGCGCCTGCATCGAGGTCGCCAATAGATCGCCAAAATACCCCGCGTCCGACGGCGACGTGACCGCCAACACCAGAATATCACCGGCCTGCACCTGTTCAATCGCCACATGCACCATCCAGTTATCACAGGGCGGCGCAAGGATCGTAACCGCGCTCGCCCCCACCGATGCCCCGCGGTAAATCGGCCGCATATACGACGCCATCAACCCGGTGCGATCCTGTGATTCATGCACCGTGGCCACACCACAGACCCCCAACGCCTTGATCACTTGCGGGTCGGCGCGTTCGATATTTTGCACAACGATGCTCATCCCAATTCATCCACGGTTGTCGGATAAATTGCCTGAAATCCCTCGGCATAGCGCGCCGGCTTCCCCCCTGCCATACCACCCGAATTACGCCGGAAATGGTTGCCGCGATTTTCCGCAACATTGGTATAGAAATTCCACAGGTGTTCCTGCCCCTGCATACATTCAATCGCCGCGCGCTTTTTGTCCCAGACATCGGTGATGTCGAGAAACACATTCGGCTTCCACCCCATTTGCTCGGTCTGGTGCGGTTCAAACAGATACAATTGCGGCGCGCCTAATACTTTTTCGCCAGGATTATGCCCCCACGCCTGCGCGATCATCCGGCACTCCATCGCCACGCTCGTGGTGTAACTGTGATCGGTGTTATAGGGGTCATATTGGGAATGGCTCATCATGAAACTGGGCTGCACCGCGCGGATCACATCGACCAATTTGAATTTGGCCTCCTGATCCAAAGCCAAAGGGTAATCCCCGAGATCAAAAAACCGGATATCATGCACATCCAATGCCACCGCCGCGTTCTCGGCCTCTTTGCGTCGCGCGGTTTTCACCTTGTCCAAGGTCATGCCTTCCTGCTTCCACAATTTTGCACTCTCGCCGCGCTCTCCATACGACAGACACACCACCGTAACATCATAGCCTTTGGCCTGATGTTGCGCGATTGCCCCGCCGGCGCGCCACACAAAATCGGCGGCATGTGCGCTGATCACCAAGGCAGTTTTTTTGGCGGTTGATTTGGCGTCTGACATATTGGATGCTCC
>JAUZRV010000033.1 GCA_030950105.1 Rhodobacterales bacterium
ACGCACACTCTAAACTCAGTTCAAAACGCCGCCGTCAACCCGGCCGATCCAGTGCGCCGGAAGGAAATACCCGGAGGCTGATGAATAATTCGGGTTAGGAGGGGTGAATTGACAAAACAAGCGGTAATTATTGCATAGGTGATATGTGAATTCCGCATAGGTATTTCAGGCGTTAATCGCCTGTTAAACAAGGCGTAAAAGCGACATATCCGGTGTCGTTTTTACGCCGGAAATTGACCGGATTTGGCGGTTTGTGTCGCGCATGGATGATGCAGGTCGCAAACGGTATCTGGTGCATTGCGCTTGGCCTTTGTTCCCGTTTCGTGCTAGTGGGTCGTAAAAGCAACAAAAACCAGACGGGCGAGGGAAATTTAATGCGCATTTTAGGGATTGATCCGGGATTGCGGAATCTCGGGTGGGGTGTGATCGACGTGGACGGGTCGCGGTTGAGCCATGTTGCCAACGGCGTGTGCCATTCAGAGGGCGCGGATCTGGCGGTTCGGTTGTTGTCCCTGCATCAGCAATTGAGCGCGGTATTGATCCAATATGCCCCCGATACGGCGGCGGTAGAAAAGACATTTGTGAACAAGGACGGGGCCGGAACGCTCAAGCTGGGCCAAGCGCGCGGGATTGGGATGCTGGTGCCGGCACAGGCGGGGATTCCGGTCGGGGAATATGCGCCCAATTCGGTGAAAAAGACCGTTGTCGGGGTGGGCCACGCCGACAAGCGGCAGGTCGAGCATATGGTGAAAATGCAGCTACCCGGGGCGGTGATCGTCGGGCATGATGCAGCAGACGCATTGGCGATTGCCATTTGCCATGCACATCACGCAAGATCGGCGGGCGTATTAGAGGCGGCGTTGCGAAAGGCAAAGGCATGATCGGCAAGATTTCAGGGCGTATTGATTACCGCGCGGATGACCATGTTTTGATTGATGTGCGTGGCATCGGGTATCTGGTGTATTGTTCGGACCGCACGCTTGCCACGTTGCCGGCTGCGGGTGAGGCGGTCGCACTCTATACCGAATTATTGGTGCGCGAAGATAACCTTCAGTTGTTCGGGTTCACCACATTGATGGAAAAGGAATGGCATCGGTTGTTGATCTCGGTGCAGGGCATCGGGGCCAAGGCATCGATGGCGATCTTGAGTGCGCTGGGACCGGAAGGTGTCGGGCGGGCGATTGCGCTGGGCGATGTGAATGCGGTGAAGGCGGCCAAAGGCGTCGGGCCGAAGACGGCGCAGCGGATTGTTCTGGAATTAAAAGACAAAGCGCCCACGGTGATGGCGATGGGCGCGGTTGGCGCGCAGCAGGTTGTGGTCGAGGATGTCGAGGTGATCGAGACGCCGGTTGCCCCCACTGTGAAGCCTGCGGTCGTCAATTCGGGTGCGGCGGCGCAATCCGAAGCGTTATCGGCGCTGTCGAATCTTGGCTATGCCCCGAGCGAGGCGGCGGGTGCGGTGGCCCAGGCGGCGGGTGAAGGCGATCTGGATACCGGCGGTTTGATTCGTGCGGCGTTGAAATTGCTGGCACCGAAGGGGTAGGACATGATGGAACCGGACCCGACATTGCGCCCAGAGCCACAGCCGGAAGATCAAAACGAGGCGGCGGATCGTGCGTTGCGCCCGCAAAAATTGGATGATTTTATCGGGCAGGCCGAGGCGCGGGCCAATCTCAAGATATTTATCCAGTCGGCAAGGATGCGCAAACTGGCGATGGATCACACGCTGTTTTACGGCCCGCCGGGATTGGGCAAGACCACGCTGGCGCAAATCATGGCGCGTGAACTTGGCGTCGGGTTTCGCATGACCAGCGGGCCGGTGTTGGCCAAGGCGGGGGATTTGGCCGCGATATTGACCAATCTCGAGGCCAATGATGTGCTGTTTATCGACGAAATTCACCGGCTTAATCCGGTGGTCGAGGAGATTTTATATCCCGCGCTCGAGGATTTTGAACTTGATCTGGTGATCGGCGAAGGACCGGCGGCGCGCACGGTGCGGATTGAATTGCAGCCCTTTACCTTGGTCGGGGCGACGACGCGGCTTGGGTTGTTGACCACGCCGTTGCGCGACCGTTTCGGGATACCGACGCGGTTGCAGTTTTATACCACGCGGGAACTGCATGAAATTGTCCGGCGCAATGCGCAATTGATGGATGTGCCGACGGATGACCAAGGTGCGCATGAAATTGCACGGCGCGCGCGTGGCACTCCGCGGATTGCGGGGCGGTTGTTGCGGCGGGTGGTGGATTTTGCGGTGGTGATTGGCGACGGAAAAATCACCCGCGAATTGGCGGATGATGCGTTGACGCGGCTCGGGGTGGATCATCTTGGCCTTGATGGCGCGGACCGGCGGTATCTGCGGTTGGTGGCCGAAAATTATGGCGGTGGGCCGGTGGGGATCGAGACATTGAGCGCGGCATTGAGCGAAAGCCGTGACGCGTTGGAAGATGTCATCGAGCCGTTTTTGTTGCAGCAAGGATTGATTCAGCGCACCCCGCGCGGGCGGATGTTGGCGCAAAAAGGATGGAGCCATTTGGGGCTGGATGCGCCGCGTAACCGAAACAGCGGCGGCGATTTATTTGAAGCTTGAAATATTTTTGTTGATACCTGTGGGGGATTCGGTGCAGCGTGACGCACGTGAACACATAAAAAACGACAGGGATAGACATGAAACCATATTTGAAAACCACCCCGAACGCAGACGGATTTTTTGGCGATTACGGCGGGGCGATGTTGCCGCCGCCACTGGTGCCGCATTTTGAAGAAATCGCGGCGGCCTATCAACGGCTGTCAAAATCCGCCGAATTTATGACTGACTTGCGCTATATCCGCAAACATTTCCAAGGCCGGCCAACGCCGATTTCCTATTTGAAAAACCTGTCGGAAATTGCGGGCGGGGCGCAGATTTATGCCAAGCGCGAAGATTTGAACCACACCGGCGCGCATAAATTGAACCACTGTATGGCCGAGGGATTGTTGGCCAAACATATGGGCAAAACCAAGTTGATCGCCGAAACCGGCGCGGGGCAACATGGCGTGGCCTTGGCCACGGCGGCGGCCTATTTCGGGATGGAATGTGAAATCCACATGGGCGCGGTCGATATGGCCAAGGAAGCGCCGAACGTGGTGCGGATGAAGTTGCTCGGCGCGACGGTTGTGGAAGTGACCGAAGGCGCGAAAACGTTGAAAGAGGCGGTGGATTCGGCATTCGGCAGCTATATGGGACAGGCCGACAAGGCGTTGTTCGGGATTGGATCGGTCGTGGGACCACACCCGTTTCCGATGATGGTGCGCGATTTCCAGAAGGTCGTGGGCATCGAGGCGCGTGAACAATTCATCGAGATGGCGGGCGAATTACCCGACGTTGTGGCGGCCTGTGTGGGCGGCGGATCCAACGCGATGGGCACGTTCTCGGGGTTCTTTGACGATGAAGGCGTCGAGATCTTTGGCGTTGAACCGGGCGGGACATCGTCGAAATTGGGTGATCACGCGGCCACGCTTACCTATGGCGTCGATGGCGATATCCACGGGTTCCGCACCAAATTACTGGTGGATGATGCCGGTGAACCAGCACCAGTGAACACCTTGGCGTCAGGGTTGGATTATCCAGGTGTGGGGCCAGAGCACGCGTATTTGCAAGGCACCGGACGGGTGACATACACCACAGCGAGCGACAAAGAGGCGTTGAAAGCGTTTTATGATATGTCGCGGCACGAGGGGATTATTCCGGCGTTGGAATCGGCACATGCCTTGGCGTTTGCGATGCGAGAAGCCAAGAACCATATGGGCAAGTCGATTTTGATCAACCTGTCGGGGCGTGGCGATAAAGACATTGATTACGTCACCGAGACCTATGGGTTTGGGGAATAATCGCAGGCTTTTGTTAATGTGATATTGGTGCGGGCCAATTGTGGCCCGTGCCTATAGTTCATGTGAAATCAGTTTGCGCGTGCGGTTGGATTGATCTAACAGGGCGATTTACTG
Source organism: Rhodobacterales bacterium (assembly GCA_030950105.1). Lineage (GTDB taxonomy): Bacteria > Pseudomonadota > Alphaproteobacteria > Rhodobacterales > Rhodobacteraceae > JAUZRV01. The sequence continues at coordinate 3,985 of JAUZRV010000033.1, forward strand.
AAGGTTAGAAAGTTGTTGCAAATCATAGGGGTATATGAATCTTTGTTCTGAACGTCAGGCCCGGAGGTTATTATCTTGATTTCAGTTCGATCAGTTTTACGTCAGGTTCCTGATCCGCGCGGCAG
>JAUZRV010000330.1 GCA_030950105.1 Rhodobacterales bacterium
TGAGGGCGGAGTCTGCCTGAAATCAGGGGAGCGGGGTAAAACAGTCGCGAAAGCGGCCGCAAAACGGCTGGTGCCGTGAACCCGAGCGGCAATCGACAACTTCCGCATGCCGAAAGCCATGTTGTTCAGAGTTTCCTTAGATTGGCCTTTTCAGAGCGGATAGCTTACTGCCGTGAAACAGGTTATCGAACACCAAAAATGACCTTATCTTTCGAGGTGTTAGAGGCATTTGATACGGGCAAAGGAAATTGGTGGAGCCTAGGGGGATCGAACCCCTGACCTCCTGCATGCCATGCAGGCGCTCTCCCATCTGAGCTAAGGCCCCAAGCCAGACCGTTAAGGTCTGATCGCCGCTATTTAGGCGTAGCGGCGGCGAGGATCAAGAGGAAAATCCAGCCAACTGTAAAAGTTGCGAATTTTCCGGTGTGATCGCTGCCAGCGCTACGAAAAATCAGCTTTCGTCGCTTTCGGATGGAACATCCGCGATTTCTTCGAGAGAAACCGTGTCTTCTTCATCGTCGTCGAGCACATCATCGCCGAGATCAACATCGACTTCGTCATCATCATCAAGAATATCCGCGTCTTTTTCGACGTCGGATTCTTTCAGTTTTGTTGTAACGGCATCTTCTGCATCAGCAGCAATCATGCGGCTTTTGCCGGCTTCAACTTCTACGACATCCCCCGTGTATGGGCTGATGATCGGGCTTTTGTTCATGTCATAAAACCGTTTGCCGGTTTCCGGGCAAATACGCTTTACGCCCCATTCTTCTTTGGGCATTGGATACCCCTTTCAATCTATAACTTTTCGACGGTTTGCGCCAAGTGACATACCATAACGGTTCTGTCAAAGGCTTTAACAGGGTAATTACCGCGTTTCGGGGATTCAAATACAAAGCGAAACATATTAAAAGGGCATATGAACCAGTATATCGTGTCGGGCAACCCCCCGGTAGAGATCACTTTGAGAAAATCAAAACAGGCGCGGCGGATATCGTTGCGGGTGTCACAGCTTGACGGGCGGGTTACATTGACGTTGCCGCATGGCGTTTCAACGCGCGAGGCGATGGAATTTGCGCAGGACAAAGGCGCCTGGCTTCGCGGGCATCTGGCACAGCGCCCCGAGAGCATTGATGTCGCAATCGGCGTGGAGATCCCGTTTGAGGGCGCATTGTTGCAAGTGGTCGGCAGCACAGAGCGCCGCGTTCGGGTTGCCGGTGAAACACTATTGGTGCCGGCAAAAACCACGGCAGCACAGGCAAGAGTTGCGGCGCGTTTGGTCGGGTTTTTGAAAATTGCGGCCCGGGATCGCCTTGCCGCCGCTTCGGATCATTATGCAAATATGATCGGGCGCGAGTATCAGCGGATAAGCTTGCGTGACACGCGCTCTCGCTGGGGATCATGTTCGTCGGCGGGGGGGCTTATGTATTCCTGGCGTCTTATCATGGCCCCTCGCGAGGTTTTGCAATATGTTGCGGCCCATGAAGTGGCGCATTTGGCCGAGATGAACCATTCACCGGCGTTCTGGAACAAAGTCGAACAGATGATGCCAAACTATCAAGAGCCGCGCCAATGGTTGCGCAACCATGGGACCGATTTGCACCGATATCAATTTTCCTGATCTGGTCAGGATTGACCGGCGGTGTTTTTGTGATCACAAAGAGCGCGTGTTGCGCCTGTGACGCACCTCTGTTGACCCAAAAATTGTGAGATCAGATTGATAAATTCCCGCCCTGACCCGTCGCCTTCGGCACATGACCGCGTTTATCGTGGTTTGCGCACCCGTATCATGCACGGTGATATCGCGCCTGGACAGGCGTTGACCCTGCGCGGGATAGGTCGGGAATTTAACGTGTCGATGACACCCGCGCGTGAATCCCTGCGTCGGTTGGTGGCAGAAGGCGCGCTTACCTTGTCGTCTTCGGGGCGTGTTTCCACGCCTGAACTTAGCAATGAACGAATCGAGGAACTGGCGGCGCTGCGGTCGCTTCTCGAGGTGGAACTGGCCAGCCGCGCGTTACCACGGGCACATTTTGCGTTGATTGAACGGTTGCAGACCATCAACGCCAGCATCAACGAAATGATCGCCCGGCAGGACGCTGTCGGGTATATTCGCACCAATCTTGAATTTCACCGCACACTCTATCTGCGCGCCCAAGCGCCGGCAATGTTGGCTATGGCGGAAACCGTGTGGCTTCAACTCGGGCCAACAATGCGTGCGCTGTATGGGCGGTTGCGCCGCAAGGATCCGCCGCGGTTCCACCGGATGATACTGGCGGCCCTCAAGGCGGGCGACGAACCGGGCCTGCGCATGGCGATCCGGTCCGATGTGACGCAAGGTCTCAAAATGCTGGTTGCCTAGAATTGGTCGTGTCGCACAATATGCTGGCTATTTATAACCCTATCACTATGAAGGGGTGAAAATTGACGAGGACATAACGTTATGAAAAAATACCACACAATCGTTGTTGCGCTGCACTGGGTGCTGGCGCTTGGCATCATATTCTCTCTGGCGGCGGGCAGTTTGATGTTGGCCGAAACCCCCAATAGTGACCCGTCGAAAATGAACGGGCTGGCGATCCATATGGGTATCGGGATTGTGATCCTGCTGCTCACGCTGGTGCGTATCGTTGCGCGTGTTCGCACCGGAACGCCTGATCCGGTTGCAGGTGGCAATCCGATGCTGGAAAAACTGGCACATGCCACCCATGGCCTGCTTTATCTCGGGGTGATCGTTATGGGGATTTCGGGAATTTCGATGGCGCTCGCGGATGATCTTGGCGGGATTGTGTATTTTGGGTCGGGTGAACCGCTTCCGGAAAACTTTGATGATTTGGCACCGCGTTTTGTGCACGGTCTGGTAGCGACCGGATTGATGGTGCTGATTGCGCTTCATTTTCTGGCCGCAGTATATCACCAACACGTTCTCAAAGACGGTTTGATGTCACGCATGGGATTTCGCGATAAATAATCGTGCAAGACATTGCATCGGGCGGGAAACCCCCGCCCGATACAATATTTTAGGCCGCGAGACCTTTGTTCCCCAAATCCAGATATTTCTGCCGACGATCTGTAATCAAGGCCTTTGGCGATAGGTTTTCCAACGCAACAAGCATTGCTTCAATTTCTTTGCCAACCGCGGTGATCGCGGTTTCGCGGTCACGGTGCGCGCCGCCCAACGGTTCATTCACAATGCGATCGGCAACGCCAAGTTCGGTCAGATCCTGTGCGGTTAAACGCAAGGCAATCGCCGCCTCGCGCATTTTTTCGGCATCTTTCCACAGGATCGACGCGCAGCCCTCGGGCGAGATCACCGAATAGATCGAATGTTCCAACATCGCGACACTATTGGCCGTGGCAAAGGCCACCGCCCCGCCTGATCCGCCTTCACCGATGATAACGCTTACCAACGGCACGCCGATTTGCAGACATTTTTCGGTGGCCCGCGCGATGGCTTCGGATTGGCCGCGTTCTTCGGCGCCTTTACCGGGATAGGCGCCGGGCGTATCCACCAAGGTGACCACCGGCAGGCCGAATTTATCGGCCATTTCCATCAAACGGGTGGCTTTGCGGTATCCTTCGGGGCGGGCCATACCGAAATTGCGTTCAATCCGTGATTTGGTGTCATTGCCTTTTTCGTGGCCAATCACCATCACCGGCCGCCCGTTGAATCGTGCCAAACCGCCCATAACCGCGTGATCATCGGCAAAATTCCGGTCGCCGGCAAGCGGTGTATAGTCGGTGAACAGGGCGTTGATATAATCCTGACAATGGGGTCGCTCGGGATGGCGGGCCACCTGACATTTACGCCACGGGGTGAGCTCTTTGTAAAGATCGACCAACATTTCCGCTGCTTTTTTATCCAGAGCGCTGGCCTCGTCTTCAACATCCATTTCTTCACTGCGACGGGCAAGCGCGCGCAATTCTTCGGCTTTGCCTTCAATTTCCGCCAAGGGACGTTCAAAATCGAGGTAGTTGTTCATTTTATGCTCCACCAGTTTTCACCAAGTATATGAAGCGCCTTAAACAGATTTGCAATGATACGAACAATAAAGCACCGCGCTTTAAATCCGAGGCAGGGTTAAGGCGCGGTGTTGCAAACCCTTTCAATGCCGCGCACGCCTTGCCACTAACCTGTGATTCGAGTTTCTGGCGAGACGCGATCGCAAGATTTGCAGATTGCCCCGGTATGCGATTTTGCACGTTAACGGTCGCTATCAGGGTCGCAAGCCGCCTAAATCGGTTATTCGGGGCATAGGCGGCCCAAGGTCAGCAGTCCTGTGCTGGATTCTAAAGGTTTAATCCGGCGCGCAAGGCCAATTCAGGAGACGTCAAAACCGGAATTTCCAGATCCTCCAGATACTTGGTCGCGCCCATCATCGACGCCTGCGCCAAGACCACCGACGCAATATCATGGCAAGTGGACAGGCGCGCCTGCACGGCCTTGGCGATTGCGCGATGAAACCCGTCGATATCACCAGCGAGAAATAGTGGCCAATATTCCCCAACAAACAGCGGGTGAATATCGGGTGTTTGGCCGGATTGGCGTATCGCATTCTCCAACAATGCGGTGCTTGGCCCACGTGTTGTTTCAACACTAAACACCAATAAAACCGGCCCGCCAATATCGGCCGCGCATGCCATCATGGGTTGATCAATGCGGATTGCACCGTAGGTGGCGGCGACCTCGCCCAGAGACGTGCAGGTGCAAATCACCGGACCCGCCGCCACAACCAACCGGGAAATTTCGTGTTCCAATGCGTCGTCAATACCGTCTTTGGCACGCGCAAGCCAATCTACCCGCACATGATGCACAAGCTTGGCCTTGGGCGCGATACGTGCGGCCAAAGTATCAAATGTTTCCCGATGCACTTCGGCGGTATGAAGCAATGTAAGTGTCATATCACAACGAATACAGCACCGGATAAAGCGACACTACCAACAAAATCGCCATGGTCACGTTAAACGCCTTGAGGCGCAGGGGATTGGACAAAAGATGGCGAATTTTTGTGCCAAGCACGGTCCAGATTGTTATCGAAGGGAAATTCGTCATGGCAAAGATAAAGGCAACAGAAGCGACCCCGACGAGGGACCGGTCCGGTGCATAGAGCGTAATCGCGGTAAGCGCCATCGACCATGCCTTTGGGTTGACCCATTGAAACAGGGCGGCCTGCAAAAACGAGAACGGCTTTGCTTTGCTATTATTGGTATCAGGGGCGGCGGAATTGGCGATTTTCCACGCCAGATAAAGCAAATAACCAACGCTCGCCACCTTGAGAATTGTATGGCTCACCGGATAGAGATCAAACACCTGCATCAGGCCAATTCCGACCAGAATGACCATGATCATATGCCCGATACTGATCCCCAACATATGCGGAATGGTGCGGCGAAACCCGAAATTTGCGCCAGAAGCCAGCAGCATCATATTGTTTGGTCCCGGCGTAATCGACGAAACCAGAGCAAAGAGAACCAGAGCGGTGAGGATATCATAAGTCATGAACGCAATATTATTTAATAGAATATGGTTTTGAATTGCGTTTTAATGCATTGGAGATCTAATATCACAACATATGACCACTCTAGACCAAATATCGCAACATATATTGCAAACACTTTCCCGTTCCGGACGAATCAGCAATCTGGAGCTGGCAGAACGCGTGGGCCTGTCTCCCTCTGCCTGTTTGCGCCGCGTGCAAGATCTCGAACGTTCGGGTGTAATCAAAGGCTACCGTGCGGTTCTTGACCCGCAACAAATGGGCGCGGGATTCGTCGCCTATGTCACCGTCGGGTTGAACGCCCATACCAAGGCCGCACAAGAAGCATTTGAACGCTCTATTGCGCGCTCGCCCGAAGTGCGCGAATGTCATAATATTACGGGTGCCGTAGAATACCTGCTGCGCGTCGAGGCCGCCGATCTTGCCGCTTACAAGGCGTTTCATACCGAGGTCCTTGGCACGCTCCCGCAGGTTCATTCAATAACATCATACGTGGTGATGGGATCCCCCAAAGACGAGCGCGCCTAACAGGGCAGATTTTCGCCCACTCCGCGTGCTTGGCTATCAAAATCGCGCAGGTCTCGATAACCTGCCCCAAACTGTTAGGATAAAGCATGCCATCAATGACAAGACGCACCCTGATGGTATTGATGATTGCCTCCCTCTCGGGATGTGGTCGCCGTCGCAACCGTAGCCGTAACCGCTCGCAATCCGGGTCAGGCGATACATTGCCCCTCTACCCCAACGAGACGCCGGAACTGCGTGTGTTGATCAATAAATATGCAAAAATTTACGACGTTCCCGTGGCGCTTGTGCATCGCCAAATTATCCGCGAGAGCACCCACCGCCCCTCTGCGCGCAACGGTCCCTATTACGGATTGATGCAAATCCTGCCGCAAACCGCGCGCACGATGGGCTATCGCGGCCCCGATTCCGGCCTGCTTGATGCCGAAACCAATCTCAAATATGCGGTGAAATACCTGCGCGGCGCATGGCTTTTGTCCGACGGCAGCTTTGACACTGCCGTCAAATGGTATTCTCGCGGCTACTATTACGAGGCCAAACGCCGTGGCATGCTACGCGAAACCGGCCTGATATAGACCGGTCCCCGTTTCATCTTGCCAAAAATACTCACGCGCGTAGCGCTCCCGCCCGTGCGCCAAATACCGGCCTAGCCATTTATCATTTCTGATTGCCGCACGATAACTTCGGCCTGTTTGATGCTGGCAATATCGACAAGACGACCTTTGTAAACCGTCGCGCCCTCGCCATTGGCCTTGGCCTGCTCCATCGCTGCCAAAATCTCGCGGGCCTCGGTGACTTGTATTTCGGACGGGGTGAACACCTCATTGGCCAAACCGATTTGTTTGGGATGAATCGCCCATTTTCCAACCATACCCAATGTGGCCGACCGGCGGGCCTGTGCGACGAAACCCTCGTCATCACTAAAATCGCCAAACGGGCCATCAACCGGCAAAACACCATGGGTGCGACAGGCGGCAACAATTGCCGCTTGCGCCCAATGCCACGGATCGGACCAATGTTTGGCCCCTTCATGCAGCATATAATAATTCTCTTGCGTGCCGCCAATTCCGGTGGTTTGCATCCCCATCGAGGCCGCAAAATCCGCCGCACCAAGGGACATCGCCTGCAAACGTGGGCTAGAGGCGGCGATTTCTTCGACATGGGCAATCCCCGCCGCGCTTTCGATGATCACTTCGAAGGAAATCGGCTTTGTGCGCCCTTTGGCCCGCTCAATCGCGGTTACCAACGCGTCAACGGCATATACATCCGCCGCACAGCCAACTTTTGGAATCATGATCTGGTCAAGACGATCTCCGGCCTGTTCAAGAAGGTCCACAACATCACGATACCAATATGGCGTATCAAGGCTATTGATACGCACCGACAGAACCTTGCTGCCCCAGTCAAATTCTGAAATCGCCGCAATCACATTGGCGCGCGCCGTGTCTTTGTCCGAAGGGGCCACCGAATCTTCGAGATCAAGGTTGATCACATCGGCCGCACTGGCCGCCATTTTCGGGAACAATTTCGGGTTCGACCCTGGCCCAAACAATTGACAGCGATTGGGCCGGGCAGGTGCGGCAGGTTGTAAACGGAAGCTCATGATGGTGAATCCTCTCGGTAAGGAAATTACGTTTCAGGTTGGGCTTGGGTTATTAAATTGCGCATCGGGGCGCAAGGTTTTTGTGCATCTGCGGCATGGCTATGCTGCATTGCGGAATGTGTGCAAAGGTATGTAAAACAAACAATGCACGCAAGAATCTTCGAGAAAATATAAATAATTCGCTCGATCCTTTCAATTTTCGTATAAAATAGTCAACAAAAGCAAACCACTATCACAGAAAATACGGTGAATTGCCCTTAACTCAAAGGGGATGATTCCATGATTAAAACACCATACCTGCTTTTCTTGGGGGATGCCCCTGACCAACTAGCCGCCAAAGTCGCCCAAGGCATCAAAGATTGGCGTCCTGATAATGCCGTCGGGCAATTCCGTTTGCCGGGCTGTGGTGCCGATCTGGGCCTGACCGATATGTCGCTGATCGAGGCGAAGGCAGCAGGGGCCAAAACGCTGGTGATTGGTGTGGCCAACCGTGGTGGCGTTATTTCCAAAGAGTGGAAAAAGGTGCTGGTAACCGCATTGGAAGAAGGTTTTGATCTGGCGTCTGGCCTGCACAACCTGTTGGCCGACGAGGCCGATTTGGTGGCTGTTGCTGCGGCTTGCGGTCGTGAACTGCATGATGTGCGGGTGCCCGAAGTCGACTATCCGATTGCCAACGGCGTGCGTCGCACCGGCAAACGGGTGTTGGCAGTTGGCACCGATTGTTCGGTCGGGAAAATGTATACCGCGCTCGCGCTTGATATCGAAATGCAGAAACGCGGGATGAAATCCACCTTTCGCGCCACCGGCCAAACCGGGATTTTGATCACTGGCGACGGGGTGCCGCTCGATGCGGTTGTTGCCGATTTCATGGCCGGTTCGGTGGAATGGCTGACCCCTGATAATGACGACGATCATTGGGACGTCATCGAAGGCCAAGGCAGCCTGTTTCACGCATCCTATTCCGGTGTGACCATGGCGTTGATCCACGGCGGTCAACCCGATGCCCTGATCCTGAGCCATGAACCGACCCGCACCCATATGCGTGGCCTGCCGGATTACCAATTGCCGTCATTGGGCGCGCTGCGTGATATGGCCCTGACATTGGCACAAGTGGTCAATCCGGCCTGCAAGGTAATCGGGATTTCGGTGAACACACAGCACATGGATGAGGCAACCGCATTGGCATATTTGGCAGAATTAGAGACTGAATATGGCCTTCCGGCCGTTGATACATTCCGTCAGGGCGCTGGGCGTCTTGTGGATGCGATAGAAGCAATTTAGGCTAACACCCAAGCAATAACAGCAGGAGAATCCCATGCAGATTTCGGTAACGCCGGATGTTTTCAAACTTGCGCAAGTGTTCACCATTTCGCGCGGGTCGCGCACCGAGGCCAAGGTTCTCACGGTGCGGGTCACGGTTGATGGCATCACTGGCTGGGGCGAATGTGTGCCCTATGCGCGCTATGGCGAAACGTTGGAAAGCGTCACCGACGAAATCAACGGCCTGACGCTTCCGATCACCCGCGCGGATTTGCAAGATGCATTGCCTGCGGGGGCGGCGCGCAATGCGGTGGATTGTGCGCTCTGGGATCTGGAAGCAAAACAGGCCGGTAAAAGGGTTTGGGAATTGGCCGGATTGCCTGCCCCCAAACCTGAAATCACCGCCTATACGTTGTCGCTGGATACGCCGGAAAAAATGCAGGCACAGGCCGCGGAACACGCATTTCGCCCGTTGTTAAAGATCAAACTGGGCACGCCGGACGACATGCCGCGCCTCGAAGCGGTACGTCGCGGTGCCCCCGATGCGCGCATTATCATTGATGCCAACGAAGGCTGGTCGGCAGAAATATATGCCGATCTCGCGCCGCATCTGGTGCGTCTTGGTGTGGATCTGGTGGAACAACCCCTGCCTGCCGGTGATGACAGCGCATTGATTGGTATGGATCGCCCGGTGCCGGTGTGCGCCGACGAATCGTGCCATGACCGTGGCAGCCTTGCGGATTTGGCCGGCAAATATGACGTGGTGAACATCAAGCTTGATAAAGCCGGCGGTCTGACCGAGGCGCTCCTGCTGCGCGACGAGGCCGAGGCGCTTGGCTATAAGGTGATGGTCGGGTGCATGGTTGGTAGCTCGCTCGCGATGGCCCCCGCGACTTTGGTAGCGCAGGGGGTTTTGGTGACGGACCTTGACGGGCCGTTGTTATTGGCGGAAGACCGTGAGGAACCGCTTCATTTTGACAAGGACGGGGTGCATCCGCCAAAAGCCGCACTCTGGGGATAGAGGAATACCACATGAGCCGAATTGTTTTCGTAAACGGAGAGTATCTGCCCGAAGCCGAGGCCAAAATCTCGATCTTTGATCGTGGATTTTTGATGGCTGACGGGGTCTATGAAGTGACCTCGGTTCTGGATGGGAAACTGATTGATTTCGCGGGCCATACCAAGCGGTTGCAGCGGTCGTTGGACGAGCTGGAAATGCGGGCCTATTGCGATATGGACGAACTTCTGGCGATCCACCGAGAGTTGGTGGATTTGAACGAGATTAACGAGGGTCTTGTTTATCTTCAAGTCACGCGCGGCGCCCCAAATGACCGCGATTTTGTATTTCCAGACCCGGAGACAACCCCGCCTACAATGGTGCTGTTTACCCAGAATATACCCAATCTTGCCGATAGCGCTGCCTCGAAAAAAGGTAACAAGATCATTAGTATAGAAGATTTACGTTGGCATCGTCGCGACATCAAAACCGTGCAGTTGCTATACCCCAGCATGGGCAAGATGATAGCGAAAAAGGCCGGTGCCGATGATGCGTGGTTGGTCGAAGACGGCATGGTGACCGAGGGCACATCCAACAACGCCTATATCGTCAAAGGCAACAAAATCATCACGCGGCAATTGTCGAATGATATCCTGCACGGGATCACCCGCGCCGCTGTTTTGCGGTTCGCCCGCGAGGCGCAAATGGTGGTCGAGGAACGCAGTTTTTCCATGGACGAAGCCAAAGAAGCGGATGAGGCATTTACCACATCGGCAAGTGCATTTGTGATGCCGGTGATCGAAGTGGACGGGGTCATGTTGGGCGACGGAACACCGGGTCCGATTGCCAAAAGATTGCGCGAAATATACCTCGAAGAAAGCCGCAAAACCGCGATTTAGAGCACGCGCACCGGCCAGAAAACAACGTATGAATTACGTGCATAGGTTGGCAGGTAATTGCACATAACGACATAAAAGGCGGCCAAATTGAATATGGCCGCTTTTTTGCGTTGCGCGCTCAATGCCTAGGGAAACTCTGAACAACATGGCTTTCGGCATGCGGAAGTTGTCGATTGCCGCTCGGGTTCACGGCACCAGCCGTTTTGCGGCCGCTTTCGCGACTATTTTACCCCGCTCCCCTGATTTCAGGCAGACTCCGCCCTCAAGCA
>JAUZRV010000331.1 GCA_030950105.1 Rhodobacterales bacterium
TGAGGGCGGAGTCTGCCTGAAATCAGGGGAGCGGGGTAAAACAGTCGCGAAAGCGGCCGCAAAACGGCTGGTGCCGTGAACCCGAGCGGCAATCGACAACTTCCGCATGCCGAAAGCCATGTTGTTCAGAGTTTCCCTAAATACAGTAAGAAGGTATTGCGCAACAGCCGTAGCGCAATTTCCCCTTGGGCGTGATATTTCGTTGACAAAACCATGATAGAATTGGATTCTACGCACAAAATAAAACCAAATGGGCAGTTAAAAAATGAAACGTTTCGGTATTGTACTCATTGCAGTGATGTTGTCCGGTTGCGGCGACACCAATCCGTTCACCACCGCCGGTGATGGCGATTCGACCACGACCGTTATTCCCGACTCGATCAAGGGTGACCTGTCCAAATTCACTTATAACCCGACCAGCGGCACCCTGACCGTCGAAGGCATTACCCTTGACGAAGTGCCATTTGCCGCCAATTACCGCCGCCGTGCGGCCATGGATGTCCCCGGTTATCAGGCATACACCGCGCAGGACGACCCGCTTGATCGCCACACAACCGCATTTGTTGCGCAATCCGGCAATAGCGGTGCCGTGCGCGCCGGTGTCGTTGTCACTGGTGGATTGTTCAACCGCTACTACGGCGGTGGATATTATGAACGCGACGGCAATTTCACCCCACCCACCGTTACATCCACTTCCGGCCTTGTGACCTATGCGGGAACCTATGCCGGCCTGACAAATGTTGGCGGGGATGGCGGTGACCTTCTAACGGTTCCTGCCGGCACAGACAGTTCCCTGATCCCAAGAGATGCAGGAGAAGTCATTGGCACCGTCGAGCTTAATGTAGATTTTGCCGACAACTCTCTTGAAGGATCAATCTATAACCGCTCCGCTCCGGATGGCAATATTGCGCTGCCCACCATCATCCTTGTCGCAACAACCATCGCAACCGACGGCACATTCTTTGGCACAACGGTTGAATATGAAAACAACCTGGACATTGATATCGGCGATTACGGCGGCATCTTTGGTGGCCCCAATGCCGAAGGCGTGGGCGGGATCGTGCGCCTGACCGAGTTTGACGGAGACGGCAACCCCCTCGGGTTCGAAAACGAAGAAGAATACGGCGTTTTTGTCCTCAACCAATGTGGAACACCCGACGAAGCCGCGGCCCCTTGTGCATCCGTTAATCCGTAAATCCGCGCGTTGGCTTTGCGTTTTTGCGGCGCTCCAATTTACCACGGCCCCTGCCGCCCAAAGTCAATCGGTCACCCTCACCGTTGCGCAGGTCAAATCAATGGCGCTGGAGGCGCTTGATACCGGCAACCCCACCCTTGCGCTCAAGCTTAGCGAGGGCTTGTTGATTGCCGATTCAAAAGACACATATGCCTTTTACATTCGCGCCCGCGCCAACCAGTTGCTGGGCCGTCACCGTGATGGCCGCCGCGCCGCAAGCCGCGCCTTTCGATTTGCCAAAACCCGCGAAGACCGGTTTGCAACGGCCCAACTGGCCGCGCGCCTTGCCTATGACGAAAACCGCCTCACATTATCGCAACTCTGGTTGCGCCGCTCGGCCAATTCCGCCCCGACCCCGCAACATGAAAACCAACTCGCCCGCGATTATCGCCGTTTGCGCGCCGAAAACCCGTGGAACACGCAATTCCGGTTTTCCACGGCCCCCTCCAGCAACGTAAACGCCGGCGCAGACAGCACTGAATTTATTATTGACGGCCAACCCGAAGTGGCGGTGATAAGCGCCGATGGATTGGCCCTGTCCGGCACCGTTGCGATTGCCGACCTATCCACATCTTACCGCCTTCGTGCCGATAAAAATAGCGCCGTTTCATTGCTGGCGCGGCTCTATTCCCGACAGGTTTTCCTCTCCTCCGCCGCACACCAAAGCCTACTTTCCCCCGCAGGCGTGCCGATATCGGGCAATCGGGATTTTTCCGCAACCACAGCGCAGATCAGCCTCGATTATTTTTTCCGTCCGGGCGCCTCTCGAAACACCATGTCCCTGCGGGGCGATATTGGTAGAAACTGGTATGGCGGCGCGCCGATTTCAAACTTTGCCCGCCTGACCCTTGGCCGAACCCGACAAATTTCCAAAGTGACCAGCCTCACTTTTTCCGCCTCTTATGAATACAGAACCCCCCTCGCGGCCTTTCGTGCCCCCAGCGATATTTTCAATTTGCGCGCAAACTACGGCCATCGGTTTGGCAATGACACCACCCTGCGGCTGGGCCTTGACCTAAAAAAGACCCAAAGTTCGCGCGTCAACACCGCTTCGACCGGCGCCACCGCCTACCTAAGCCTCGATCTCGGCAAAGCCATTGGTCCCGCCCGGGTGTCCCTAAGTGTTGGCACCAGTTTTCTGGATTTTCCGACCTATAATTCCGGTTTTGTGGTTGCCGCAAATGGGCGCCGCGATACCACCGTTTTCACCAGCGCAACCTTCACTTTCGATACCCTCGATTATGCCGGTTTCATGCCCACCGTGACCCTGCGCGCTCAACAGAGCCGCTCCAATATCAGCCGTTTTGACACCACCGAATTGTCTGTGGTTGTTGGCATCCGTTCGCGCTTCTGATCTAACAGGACCAAACCCGTTCAGTAAAAGGATATCCGCAATGGCCCTAAAATACCTTCACACCATGATCCGCGTAAAAGATCTTGACAAAACCATGGCCTTCTTTGCCTTGCTTGGTCTCAAGGAAACCCGCCGCTACGATAGCGATAAGGGTCGGTTTTCCCTTATTTTCATGGCCCCCGAAGGTCAGGAAGACGCGCCCATCGAACTTACTTACAACTGGGATGGCGACGACGAATTGCCCGCCGATAGCCGTCATTTCGGCCACCTCGCTTATGGCGTCGATAACATCTACGAGACCTGTCAGATTTTGGCCAATAACGGCATTACCATCAATCGCCCGCCACGCGATGGCCATATGGCATTTGTGCGCTCGCCCGATAATATCTCGGTTGAACTCCTTCAAAACGGCGACAACCTGCCCCCTCAAGACCCTTGGGAAAGCATGCCCAACACTGGCACCTGGTGAATCCGGCACTTGGCAAAACCGACACATGACATGAAACCGGCGCGGGTAAAACTGACGGCGCTGCTAAGGAAACTCTGAACAACATGGCTTTCGGCATGCGGAAGTTGTCGATTGCCGCTCGGGTTCACGGCACCAGCCGTTTTGCGGCCGCTTTCGCGACT
>JAUZRV010000332.1 GCA_030950105.1 Rhodobacterales bacterium
GCCGCGCGGATCAGGAACCTGACGTAAAACTGATCGAACTGAAATCAAGATAATAACCTCCGGGCCTGACGTTCAGAACAAAGATTCATATACCCGTATGATTTGCAACAACTTTCTAACCTTCAGTAAATCGCCCTGACCAAAGGCGGGATATCCCCTAACGCGCAATCACGATATCGGCGCGCAATCCGCCCAGTTTTTCACTTTCCCCGAGGCGCAAAACCCCGCCGTGCGCGCGTGCCACATCGGTGGCAATTGACAGGCCAAGCCCGACCCCCGGCCCCTTGTCCTGATTGCGTGCCCCGTCAAGACGGGTGAACGGGCGCAGCGCTTCTTCGCGGCGCTCTGCGGGAATTCCAGGCCCGTCGTCTTCGACCCGGATACGCAGGGATTTCCCTGTCATCACCATCGAAACCTCGGCCCGCCCACCATAACGCACCGCGTTGTTGATCAGGTTTTCAACCGCACGGCGCATCGCCACGGGGCGGATTTGAATATCGCCCTGCCCGCGCATTTCACCAAGCGTCACTTGCGCGCCATGACGTTTGCTATCATCCACAATCAACGTGATAAATTCAACCGGATCAATGGTTTCGGGATCCCCTTCCGAGGCACCGCGCGCAAATGAAAGGAACTCGTCGAGCAGTTTCCCCATATCTTCCACATCCCGTTCAAGCGGCTTGCGGTCTTCGTCTTCAAGAAGCGCAAGCCCGAGTTTCAAGCGCGTAAGCGGCGTGCGCAAATCATGGCTCACCCCGGATAACAACAAGGTGCGTTGTTCAATCTGGCGCTCTATGCGTGCGCGCATATCAAGAAACGCAGTGCCGGCAGCGCGCACTTCAATGGCCCCGCCGGGTGCATACGGCAAATGCCGCCCGCGCCCGAATGCCTCGGCGGCGCGCGCAAGCCGCGTGATCGGGCGCAGTTGATTGCGCAAATAAATATAGGCAATGATGGTCATCAACACGCTGAAAAACACCATATTTACCAGCAATTGATGGGGATTTGGGGCCGAAACGCGGTTCCGGTCAAACCGGATTTCCAATGGCCCGCCCGCCGTCTCGATAAACAGACGCACCAGATGATCATCCGGCAGCTCAATCGCCAAAATCCCCGCGTGAAGACGATTCAATTCACGCACCACCACAAGACCCGAAAAATCATACCAGCGGCGCAGGTTTTCACGCGGCACCATTTCAGGCGAAACCGGACGCAAGGTGATATTCAACAGGTCGGCAAGTTGTTCCTGTCGCAAATCAGGCGCCTGTTTGGTGCGTTCACCAAGCAGCAGGTCAAGCTCTCGACTGACGTTTTGCGTCATCTGCGTAGTCACGCCTTCAAAATGGCGCTGGATAAACACCACTGACACCACCAGTTGCAAGGTCACCACCGGCAGCACCAGAATGAGGGCGGCGCGCGCATAAAGGCTACGCGGCATATATTGTTTGAGCCATTTGAACACCATGTTGAAACCCTATAGAGCCTTGTCAAAAGAAGGAAGTGCCCCCATGTCCGATCCACGCATATCCAGCCCCGATCTGGGCACGTTCAACCCGCCCGTTGGAGTGGCAGAGGTTCTATCACCGGGCCTGCGTCGGATAGTGGCCCCCAATGCATCCCCAATGACCTATCGCGGCACCAACACCTATGTGATTGGCACCCGTGGCCTTGCGGTGATTGATCCGGGTCCCGACGATGGTGCGCATTTACAGGCCATTCTTGATTCGGTTCAACGTGGGCAACGCATCACCCATATCTTTGTCACCCACGCCCATGTCGATCATTCGCCTTTGGCGCGGGACCTTGCCAATGCCACCGGCGCGCCGGTTCTGGCTTTTGGCGATGCTGCTGCGGGAAAATCCGCGGTGATGGAACAACTCGCCCGTGACGGGTTGGCGGGCGGTGGCGAAGGCATTGATGCCACATTCACGCCTGATATTTGCCTAGACGACGGCGAGACAATCAACGGCGACGGTTGGGCGTTTGAGGCGATCCACACCCCCGGTCACATGGGCAACCATCTTGCGTTTGCCTGGGGGGATATCTGTTTTACCGGCGATCACATCATGGGCTGGGCTTCGTCTTTGGTATCGCCACCGGATGGGGATCTAACCGATTTCATGGCTTCATGTGCACGTTTGCAAATGCGCGACTGGCGGATATTTCACGCCGGTCATGGCGCGCCGATTCACCACCCCGAGGCGCGATTGGCATGGCTTGTTGCGCACCGCACCGCGCGCGAATCCGATATTTTGGCGGCTCTGGTGGATGGTCCGGCGCGCGCCTATGATCTTGCGACACGCATTTACACCGAAACGCCGGTTGCTCTTATGGGGGCTGCCACACGCAATGTATTTGCCCATCTTGTTGATTTAACCGGAAAAAACCGCGTTTCCCCGCAAGGGAACCTACACGCCGAGGCGGTTTTTGAACGCCGAAAATAAATCATGCAGGAAAATACAATTTATCGTCAAAACCCTCTGGACGCTGCCAAACGAGGTTGCTATATCCGCCACAGTGTTCCGACGTAGCTCAGTGGTAGAGCAGTTGACTGTTAATCAATTGGTCGTAGGTTCGACCCCTACCGTCGGAGCCAATTTCCCCAAACGACCACTGGTTTGGATGGGAAAATGGCAGTTCTCTTGCTAAGGCACGGGACCCAAGGTTTCAGACTTCCAGATCCGGTTTCCCATTCCGGTTTCAAGACCTATTCATGATGCCACTGTGCCTGATGGGCATCAATCCTCCTTGTTTTCTTTACCTTTGTCGTCGCTTTCATCCGCTAGCGTCGCGCCCCCGTTTGTCGCGCCCCCGTTTTCTGTGCGCTGCGGATCATCCCCGCGCGTGCTTGCCCATCGGTTCAACCATGCAAGTCCCGACAACGAAAGCCCCAGCGCCAACAGGGAAAACACCCGCGTAAGGCCCTGTAGGCCGGAAATGTCGATAAAGAACACTTTGACCACACTGACCGCAATCACCAACATCGCCGCCTTGCGAAGCCCCGGCGCGCGCTTCGCAATGCTTTGATAAAGCAGCAACGCCCCGGCAAATAACAACGCCACCGTATAGCTATATAACTCGGGTTGTGTGGTGCCGAATTCGCTTAGGTCCGGTCCCTGCCAGTAGTGGCGAATGGCAAGACCAATATACAATATGGCAAGAAATGCAGCCACCGTATTCATCACCAATGCGGTTTTGCGCCGGTGCGGCCACAGGTATTTCGCCGCCGCCCCAAGCAACAGCGCCGGCAGCAAATAGGCCACCAGCAGCGTGTTAAAGACCACCGGCCCCAACACATCCCCTGTCCAGCCAACCAACGGATTTGCAACGGTGACAGATAGCCCCAACAAAATTGCCGCAACACCCCCAAAGAACGTGCCAAGGATTTTGCGCAGCAGCGCCAATGCCCCGCCCGACCGCACGCGGTAAAACTGGGCGAACGCAACACACATCCAGATCATCGCGTTCAACGAAAACGACCAGTTGGTGATAATCGCATCGGTATAGGCAAGCCCGTCAATCCAGCGGGTGATCAACACCGATACCAGAACACCGGCATTGGCCAATATTGCCGATTCAAGCATGGTCTTGGTTGCTGCGCGCGGGCGCGGGTGCGTGTGTGATCCCAGACTGATATGGGCGGCAATAAAGGCAGAAATTGCCCCGCCAAACGCAAGGATAACTTCGAAAACCGGGGCATCGCTGGCCCAGATCAATCCCGGATCAATCAACAAGCGATAGCCGATAACCAATACGCCGGCCTGAATAAATACCGATAGCAACGGCAGATTGAACCGACGGTCCATCGCCGCCGCCGCCAGCACCGTAAGGGCCAACGACAGCGTTAGCGCGGTCGTGCTGAGCAAGACCACGCAAGCGAAGGAAATCATCGAAAGGCTGGCCAAGATTGCCATCGCGCTGCGCAAATGGTCGGCACCATCGCGGCGGCCATATCTTTCGGCCAAAAGCATCATCGCAATCGCAATCACCGCCCCGTGCCACGCCCATGGATAGGCCCCGATCACATTTGCCGGTTGCCAGAACACCTCGAGCAGGATCAACACGGCGGGTGCGATGACCACGGCCAAAACGCCCCAATAATTGCGCCAACTTTGGTCAACGAAACTGCGCCAGACCGCAAATAGGGACAACATTGCCCCAAGCGCCATAATGGCGGTTGCCGCGCCGGGAAACGGGTCTTCCGGCAGGCGTTCGATCGCGGCCTGAAACGCACTCCAAACCGCGCCGCGCTCGGTGCTTTGGATAGAAATGACCACGAACAGCGTCGCAATTGGCAACACCGCGAGGTCCGCAAGGGCGGGTGCATTTGTAGACCACAGCGCAACGGCGGCAAACAGAACCGCCAGAGCAATCACGATTGGCCAAAACCCGATGAGGGTATTTGACTGGGCAGAATCGAGCGCGACAATGAACGCCACCACACTGGCTGCGAGCATGCTGCCGGCCGCCAAAAATGTCGGGAATTCGGGCCAAGGCGCCTGTGGCAAGTCCAATTTTGCGCGCAATCGTGGCAGGCTTTGCACCACCATGCTGCCGTTATGATCGGGAAACAGGCGCAAAACCGGAATGGCAAGTGCCGCCAACGTAAGGACAACTGCCAACGCGACCAACCCAACGGGTTCGGCGCCTCCGAAATAGAGCAAACCACCGGCAGAAAACCCCAGTATTAACGCCAAGACCGAAACCCACGCCCACCGGCGAATTGCATCAATCGCCAATCCGAGGATGCTAACAAGTGCGAAATATCCGTATAAAAATTCGGGGGTTTCGCTTTCGCCGCCCACCAGAAACGGTGCAATCATCGCCCCGATAAGACCCACCGCCGCCAAAAACGGCCCATAGAACCAGCCCAGCACAAGCGCCACCACGGCAACGGCAACCAGCAAAATCAACGTCATTTCCGGGCCTATCAACCCATAGAGAAGGCGCGCTGACAATACACGGCAAACAGCGTCACCACGCCCGCCCCCGAAAATGTCGACGGCAAATAAGCGGTGGCAACGTTGGTTTCATCGCCAAACCGGCGGCGCACATATTCGCCCGCACCGATCAACACTATCCCGAACAGGAGGGCCGCCCAAACCCGTGCCAACGGCGGCAACAGGCCTTGCTCATTGCCGTATTGAACCAAAAATACCCCAGCAAGCGCCAGCGACAGCGCCGAAACCGCGTAAAACCAGTTTTCTTTTAACCAGCCCCAAAGTGCGGCCATTTTTTTCGCGATTAAAAACAACCGATTTTGAAGGCGCAGGCGGCGTTTGCGCGCTGGAAACTTCGTCCGAAACTTTGCTCGTGCGGGACCAGATATCCGCCCCCGGCAACACGGCGGCGATATCCCCCGCGGGTGCCGACAATGGTGCCGGTGTTAGGGTATCGCTGGCAGATTCCGGCGTTTCGCCCGCCAAATCCGGCTCTGCGCCTTTGGTTGATGGGTCCTGTTCGGCCTGATGGGCATCACCGAGTTTGTTTAATTCAAGCGCTGTTATCCGGCGCTTCAGGCGGGCATTACTAATCAGCAAATAGAGAATGGCAACCACGATCGCCACAGGAAATAGTTCAGGAAGAAACACCGTCACACCACCAAAATTTCACATCATTAAACCCGACCCTAATGCATTGGCACCGTGGTGCAACCCGAACTTCAATCGTTAAAATTTTGCCAATACGTCCGCTCTTTCGCCGTATTTGCGCCCGTGTCGCGCCGTTTTCTTGTGCAAACCTAGATTTACCAAACCGCATCAACCGGCCTATTTTGGTAGATTCTTTTCAAAAGGAGCAAGACAATGGCAACTGCGACCCCTAAAAAACCGTCCGGATCATCCGATGTTCAGGCAAAATCACAAACCGAAGCGCCCAAACAGACGCAGCCCAAACCAACGCCGAAACCCGGGCCCCTTTATAGCGATTACGCCAGCATTTAGAACCCAGCGTATAAAACCGGAAGTAGAACAGCAGGTGACGCGCCCAAGCCGGAGTGTTAGGACAACATATGTCCAAAAAACGTTCCGATCCGGTGTCGTCAATCCGAAATCTCGGCCCCGCCTATGAAGCAAGCTGTGCCAAAATCGGCATACACAGCGCGCAAGAACTGCGCGCGCTTGGCGCCACGAAACCTATGGCCGTCTATTGGCCAATGGCACCCGCCCCCATTTCATCGGGTATTATGTTCTGGTGATGGGATTACAGGGCCGCCCGTGGAATGATTGCAAAGGCCACGAAAAGGCCGAATTGCGCAAACGCTTTGATGCGCTCAAGGCCACCAGACATGACAAAGGCCGCTCCGATTTCGAAGCGGCCCTTGATGCAATTGGGGTTATTGAAAAGCCCGATTAACCGACCAGTTCAAGACCGGAAAAGAAGAACGCGATTTCTTCGGCAGCTGTTTCCGGCGCATCCGAACCGTGCACCGAATTTTCACCGATCGACAGGGCGAACTCTTTGCGGATGGTGCCGGCATCGGCATCGGCAGGGTTGGTTGCGCCCATGACTTCGCGGTTTTTGGCAATGGCGTCTTCACCTTCCAGAACCTGAACAACGATCGGTTCGGAAATCATAAATTCGCACAATTCGCCGAAAAACGGGCGTTCGGCGTGCACACCGTAAAATTGTTGTGCTTGTGCCAATGTCATCTGGATGCGTTTGCTGGCAACAACGCGCAGGCCTGCGGCCTCGAATTTGGCGACTATTGCGCCGGTCAGGTTGCGTTTGGTGGCGTCGGGTTTGATGATGCTGAATGTGCGTTGAATGGCCATGAATCAGGCTCCTGTTATAAACGTGCGGAAATTAGCGCGCTGCTAACATGGGGGTGGCGGTTTGAAAAGCCACGATTTCTATCTACGCCACGCTGGTCCCGTCACGCGCTTCGATCCACCGGATACCATAGGCCGCCAATAACCCTGCCCCGCTGGTCAAAACCATCGCGCCCATCAAGGCGTAAATCCCGAGCGGGCCAACCACCAACGCCGCCACACCCGAAGTCAGAACCGCACCGCCCGCAACCGTCAAAGCGCCGGACAATCCCGAGGCACTTCCCGCCAATCGCGGATGCACCGACATCACCCCGGCATTTGCGCCAGGCAAGGTTAACCCATTGCCCAAACCCACAAAAATCGCGCCGCCAAACATCACCACAGGATGCGACACCCCGGCCCAGATAATCGCCATTGCCACCAATGGCCCAAGCGTGGCAATCCAGCGCCCGATAATGATAAGCCGCAGCACCGAAATGCGGCCCGCAAACCGTCCGGTTAAATAATTGCCGAGCATAAAACCACCGCTGATACTGCCCATGCCAACCCCGAGAAGCGCCGGTGTTAACCCGTATTCGGTTTCTCCGACCTGTGGCGCGCCGCCCAAAAAGGCGTAAAAGCCGCCAACCGAAAACACCAGACAGGCGGTGTAGGACCAAAACAGGCTTGAGCGGAACAATTCAGGGTAGGTTTTGAATTGGGCGGTAAATGTTGCCGACGGGGTTAAATTGGTCTCGCCCAGATCGCGCCAACTAATCGCAAACATCGCCGCGCCCATAATCGCAAACATGACGAAATTCGAACGCCAGCCAAAGACCTCGTCAAGCCCCCCCCCCAGAACCGGCCCCAGCAACGGTGCCATCGCCACCCCGACCTGCCCCATCAGGCGCGCGGCATCGGTGGGCGGGGCCATGTCGCGGATGATTGCACGACTCAACACCATGCCCGAAATAACCGCCCCTTGCAGCACCCGAAACCCGAGAAACACCCAGATATCTCCGGCCATCGCACAGCCCACAGACGCCACAGTAAACACCACCAATCCCCCCAGAATAACCGGCCTGCGCCCGATCAGATCCGAAAGCGGTCCCATGATCAATTGCAACACCGCCGACACCGCGAGATACCCGCCAATCGCCAATGATGTCACCCGATAGTCGGCCCCAAGACCGTCGGCAATCCGGCTTAATGACGGGAGAAACATATTGAGCGACAGCACCGAAAGACCCGTGAGCAAGATCAGCGTCAACAGGCGTGGCGGCGTGCGGATTCTATCGGGAGGTGGCGTTTTGGACGGGCACATAGGGTATTCCGTTAACAGGTGAACAAACAACACCTACCCCTTTGTGCCCCACCTCGCAACTCCCCGCCTTGCAACACTCTGTGACGCATTTTCACCATCGCATGACAACAGTGCAAAAACCTGTCTGGCGCCCCGTCATTGCCTCTGCTAGGACGCCCCCATGCTTAGAATCTCCGATATATCTTATTCGGTGCAGGGTCGCCCCCTCATCGTGAACGCCACCGTCACTATTCCCTATGGCCACAAAGTTGGCATTGTCGGGCGTAACGGCACGGGAAAAACCACATTGTTCCGCCTGATCCGCGGCGAACTTGCGCTTGAAACCGGCGATATAACTCTGCCGGCAAAATCGCGCATTGGCGGTGTCTCGCAAGAGGTGCCGGGCAACGAAGTGTCTTTGATCAACACGGTGCTCGCCGCCGATACCGAACGCGCCTCGCTTCTGGACGAGGCCGAAACCGCCACCGATCCGCACCGTATCGCCGAAATCCAGCATCGCCTGACCGATATCGACGCCTGGAGCGCCGATGCACGCGCGTCGTCAATTCTGCGCGGTCTTGGGTTCACCTACGCCGAACAACTGCAACCCTGTTCGGCGTTTTCCGGCGGGTGGCGGATGCGCGTTGCCCTTGCTGCGGTGCTGTTTTCGGAACCCGACCTGCTGCTGCTCGACGAGCCGACCAACTATCTCGATCTTGAGGGCGCGCTCTGGCTCGAGGCTTATCTGGTTAAATATCCGCACACCGTTCTAATCGTGAGCCACGACCGTGAACTGCTCAACCGCTCGGTTGGGGCGATCCTGCACCTCGAAGACAAGAAGCTCACGCTTTATACGGGCAATTACGATACATTCGCCAATACCCGTGCCGCGCGGCTTGCCGCTGCTGCTTCCGAGGCCAAAAAACAAGACACCCGCCGCGCCCACCTTCAGGCGTTTGTTGACCGGTTTCGCGCCAAGGCCAGCAAGGCCAAACAGGCACAATCGCGCATCAAAGCGCTGTCAAAACTAACCCCGATCACCAGCCCGCAAGAGGCCGCCCTCAAGGCGTTCAATTTCCCCAACCCCGAAGAACTGTCACCGCCGATTATTCGCGTTGAAGGTGGGTCTATCGGGTATGACGGCAAAGAAGTGCTGCGCCGCCTTGATTTGCGTATCGACCAAGACGACCGGATTGCCCTTCTGGGGCGCAACGGCGAAGGTAAATCGACCTTGGCAAAGTTGCTGTCGGATCGCCTGACCTTGATGCAAGGCAAAAAAACCACATCGTCAAAACTGCGTGTCGGATTTTTCGCGCAACATCAGGTTGATGAACTTTATGTTGACGAAAACCCCATTGACCACATTCGCCGCCTGCGCCCTTCTGAGACACCGGCGCGTATCCGGGCCCGTTTGGGCGGTTTTGGCATCGGATCCGAACAGGCCGAAACATTGGTCGGGCGATTGTCAGGCGGCCAAAAGGCGCGTTTGTCGTTGATGATTGCCACCATTGATGCGCCGCATTTATTGATCCTCGATGAACCGACCAACCACCTTGATATTGAATCGCGCGAGGCGCTGGTGACCGCCCTCACCGATTATACGGGGGCCGTTATTCTTGTGACCCACGATATGCATTTGCTATCGCTGGTCGCGGATCGTCTGTGGCTTGTCAAAGATGGCGGGGTTGCCCCCTATGACGAAGATCTCGAGGCGTATCGCAAGATGCTTTTGACACCGGACAAACCCAAGGACGACAAAAAGCCCAAGAAGGTCAAACCGGCGCGCCCGTCACGGGATGCCATCAATGCACTACGCTCGGACGCCAAAAAATGCGAAGAACGCGTCACTAAAATCAACGCGATGTCGGAAAAGCTTGCCAAGAAACTTGGCGATCCCAAGATGTATGAGGACGGGCGCGCAGAAGAGGCCGCTGTTTGGCAAAAGAAATATTCCGAAGTGATGGAAGCGCAAGACCGCGCCGAAGCCATGTGGATGAAGGCGCTGGAAAAACTGGAAAAAGCGCAAAGCGCCTAATGCCCCTGACAAAAACTGACAGGGTGCGCTGTTAGAGCGAGCTATTGTCGAGTCTGGTGTTTGAGGCTTGTCGGTCATGCGGCGATCTGGTCGGGGTTTGTGGTTTCAATTCCGTCTTTGAATATGACGCCTGTGATGACTTTGGCGAGATAGTCAAAGCCGCGTAGCTTCCTCCAG
>JAUZRV010000333.1 GCA_030950105.1 Rhodobacterales bacterium
ATTGCGCGGCGCAGCCCCAAGACATTCCCGCTGGCGCAGCGCAACTTTTGAAACTCTTCGGCGCACGTTCCTGAAGATCGCGGTGCGCGTCAGGCAGTTGAAATCCCGCATAAGCATTGCCCTGCCGACCGCCTGTCCGCCCCGGGAGACGCGGGTCTCGATGATGGGGAGTATCAATGCTCAAAGCCCATGAGCAACGCGGCATCAGCCGCCCGAACACCCCCAGATATCAACAACCTTCAACGCACACTCTAAGCTCAGTTCAAAACGCCGCCGTCAACCCGGCCGATCCAGTGCGCCGGAAGGAAATACCCGGAGTCTGATGAATAATTCGGGCTAGCACGAAATAGACCGGCTGATGAATATCAATCCGGTATGGGGTGCGCATTATGTCGATCACATCAAAGGCGCGCCGCTGTGCCGACTCGCTGTTCACACTATAGGGAAGTTCCGTGGGTGATGACGCCAATCCCGAACCAAGGGCTTTGATTTTGCGGTCCTCAATCGTGAGGCCAAATTCAATGGTGAACCAATAAAGGCGGATAAGGGTTGCGTATTCTTTACCACTTGCGCGCCTGCCCGCTGCTCCTATTGCCTGGGAAAACGCGGCGAACCGCGGATCACACAACAGCGGCGTATGGCCAAATATCTCGTGGAAGATATCCGGCTCTTTAATATAATCGAAATCCTGCCGGTTGCGAATAAACGAGGCCGCCGGAAATTGCCGGTGTGCCAACATGTCAAAAAACCGCTCAAACCCGATTAACGCCGGCACCGGCACCACGGTCCACCCGGTAAGCGGTTCAAGTATTTGCGAGATTTCACCACATTGCGGCACACGGTCCGTGGGGAAATCCATATGCGCCATCCCCGCAAGATAGGGCTGCGCGGCGTATTTCTGCACATTTGGCATTTGCTGGGCCACCAGATCGCGCCAAACCGCATTATCTTCGGACTCATAAAAAATGGTTCCGTTCTCATCCGGCACTTTGGCCGCATAATTTGTTTTTGACATCGCTTTGCCTCCCTCAATTCCTCTAGCGGCATTACAGGGCGATTTACTGAAGGTTAGAAAGTTGTTGCAAATCATAGGGGTATATGAATCTTTGTTCTGAACGTCAGGCCCGGAGGTTATTATCTTGATTTCAGTTCGATCAGTTTTACGTCAGGTTCCTGATCCGCGCGGCAG
>JAUZRV010000334.1 GCA_030950105.1 Rhodobacterales bacterium
AGCGTATCGTCATTCATGGTGGGTTGGATTTTCTGCTGGAGGTGAATGATCTTGTTCAACACCAAAATCATACGACATTTCAACAGCTTGATCTACGCCCGCCAAACGATTTACGCCGCTTCATGAATAATTCGGGCTAGACCTTCAATCTGGCGCCAAAATGTAAGAAATGATTTTGGCGCCGTTCCCCTACGGATTGATCGTTATTGGCGTTCCGTTTTGCACCATCGCGTAAATCTGTTCAATTTGGCGATTGCTCACGGAAATACAGCCGGCAGTCCAATCCTGCCCGCCCTTGCGGTTCTTCCATGGCCGCCCATGAATAAAGATATCGCCGCCGGGGCTTTGCCCTCTTTCACGCGCATAGGCCACATCTTCTGTGTTGGGGTAGGAAATCCCGATAGACAGGTAAAATTCACTATTGGGATTGCGGCGGTCAATCCGGTATTCGCCTTCCGGTGTGCGCCCATCACCTTCCACCGCTTTATGCCCAACCGGCGCAAATCCGAGGCCGACACGAAACGATTCCAGCACCTGTTCGTCGTTCATCAAAAACAACATCCGGTCAGATTTATTGATGATCACCCGCGTCACCGCAGGGCCCGTATAGGTCTTGAATTTCGAACAGCCGACAAGGGTAACCCCGAGGGCAACAATCATTAAAACTCTGAAGAGCCGCATCATATCCATCCTTACGTGTTGCGCAGTGATAAACCGACACGGCGCGTTGAAGATAGTATAAATTTTCCGATCACGCGGATTTGAGAGTAAGGCACGCCACCAATTCTACATGGCTTGACCAGCGGAATTGATCCACCACCTGCACCCAGTCAACATCATACCCCGATCCATGTAACACTCTGATATCACGCGAAAAACTCACAGGATTACAACTTACATAGGCAATTTTTCCGATGCCGGATTTGGCAAGTTCCGCCACTTGCGCCTCGGCCCCGGCACGCGGCGGATCAAGCACAGCAGCCCCGAATTTCTTCAATTCATCAGGTTGCAATGGACGGCGAAACAGATCACGCGCCTCATGGGTAAGCCGCTTGAGACCTTGCGCGTTGCGCCATCCCGCATCCATCGCGGCGACCATATCCGCGTCGCCTTCAACCGCATGCACCTGTGCATTTTCCGCCAACGGCATCGAAAACGTCCCGCAGCCCGAAAACAGGTCAATCACATCCGCCGCATCCCCGACGATTTCGGAAATGCACGCCAAAAGAGCGGCTTCGCCCTCGTGTGTTGCTTGCAAAAAGGCCCCGAACGGCGGCACCACTTGGGCGCGGCCAAATGTCTGTGTCGGCGGTTCACGCTGTGCGGCAAGATCACTATCCCAACTCAATCGCGCCAATCCAAAGCGCTCGGCCTCTTGCCCCAACACCATGCGCAACGGTCCATCAAGAGGCTTGCCGCCCGTCACTGCGATATCAAGACCGGCATTGCTCGTGGTTGCTGTGACTGACATCTCACCCTTGCGGCTGCCCGCAAGCATCGCAAGGCTTTTGGCAATCTCGACCGCGCCAAGCAGCTCTTTCTGCAACAAGTGACACTCCGGTATTTCGACAATCGCGCCGGACGCGCGCCCGTGAAACCCTGCCAATGCGCCCTTCTTGGTTCGGCGCACCGAGAAACGCGCGCGTCTGCGCGAACGCTCCGGTGATGTTATAACGCTGCGAAATTCCGCGTCCAACCCTTGTGCCGCAAGCGCGTGGCGCACCACATCGACCTTCCAGCCTGCAACAAAATCATCCTTGGCATGTTGAAGCTGACAACCGCCGCAGCTTTTGAAATGGCGGCACGGCGGGCGCACGCGCCCCTCGGAAGGCGTTACAATGCGCACGTCGTTCAAACGCGTGCCCTCCAATGTGCCACTGACAATTTCGCCGGGCAACGTAAGGGCGGCAAACACCGGCCCCGCGGCAATGCCGTCACCTTGGTGACCAAGCCGTATAATTTCAAATTCATTCATAGGTTTGCAGATACAGCGCCCAGCAATCCGCATAAACCCCTATTCGGCGGCGTCTTCAATACCAATGAAACCGCCGGATTGTCGCCGCCAGAACCGCGCATAAAGCCCGCGCAATCGCAGCAATTCATCGTGGCTGCCGACCTCGACAATCCGCCCCTGATCCAGAACCACAATCCGGTCCATCTGCGAAATCGTCGACAGCCGGTGCGCAATCGCAAGCACGGTTTTTCCGTCCATCACCCGCGTCAACGCCGCCTGAATCGCCGCCTCCACCTCACTATCAAGCGCACTTGTCGCTTCGTCCAGCACCAAAATCGGCGCGTCTTTCAATATCGCGCGCGCCAATGCGATCCGCTGCCGTTGCCCACCCGACAGCCGCACACCGCGCTCGCCAAGATGCGCATCATATCCTTTGCGTCCTGCATGATCGACCAAATCCATAATGAAATCATGGGCTTCGGCGCTCTTGGCCGCGGCAATAATCTGTTCGTCAGAGGCATCAGGATCACCATAAAGAATATTGTCGCGCGCCGAGCGGTTGAACATCGCGGTTTCTTGCGTGACCATGCCAATCTTGTGACGCAGGCTTTCTTGGGTCACCGTGCGCAAATCCTGCCCGTCAATCCGCAGAACGCCCTTTTCGGGATCATAAAGCCGCAACAGCAGTGCCACCAACGTTGATTTTCCCGCCCCCGACGCGCCGACAATGCCAAGCTTTTCACCGGCCTTTACCGTTAACGAAACCTTGCTTACCCCGCCGATTTCACGGCCATAGGCAAAACTGACGACATCAAATTCGATCTCGCCCTGTGCCACCTGCAATTCCGGCGCACCTTCCACATCCGGCAATCGCACCGACGGGGTTAATGTGTTCATCCCGTCTTCGACCTCGCCGATATTTGAATAAATACCCATCAACGCAAAACTTACCCAACCCGTCATTTGCGCGATACGTATCGCCACACTGCCTGCCGCCACAATATCGCCGGTGCTCGCCGTGTCGCGCGACCACAGATAAAGCGTGGCAGCGATCATCAGAACCGGCAAAACCCCCGCCAAAAACATCAACAAAAACCGAAATGCCGTTGCAATCCGCCCAAACGCCAGCGCGGTCTTGCGAAACTTGCGCATTTCCACCAACGCGGCGCGTTCTTCATGATCGGCAAGCGCAAACAGTTTAACCGTTTTGATATTGGTGACCGTATCCACGATCTGTCCGGTGATCATCGCCCGCTGCGCCGCACGGGTTTTGGCACGCTTGCGAATACGCGGCAAAAACCACCGGATCAGCGTGAAATAGATGCTCAACCAAAGCAGAAATATCACCGACAATCGCGCATCTATCGACATGATCAAAATCAATGACCCCACCAGCGAAGCCAGCGCAAAAGCCACAACATTGATTGATTCAACCGCAACTTCGGTCAACGCATGCGCGGTTTGCAATTGCTTCTGTGCAATGCGCCCGGCAAAATCATTGTCAAAAAACACCACCGATTGCCCAAGCGTCCAACGATGCAATCGCGCCAATACCATCGTGTTCACGTTCGGCCCGATGATGATCGAATTGGAAAACCACGACAGCCCAAACAGGCTTGGGCGCACCAACAGGAAAAACCCGATTGCGATGACAAAAATACCGGCATTATCGGCGCGAAAAAATGTCGCCGGATCGCTGGCAACCGCGCTATCGACGATCATTCCAAGAATAAACGCCGTTCCCGCCTCCATTGCACCGGCCAGCGACGAAATCGCCACACCCAAAAACAACGCGGGCCAAGCCCCCGACAAGGCCCATTTAGCGAATTTGGCGAGGGTATTTGGCGGCGGGCCATCAGCCGCCCGAAAGGCATTGATAAAATTCTCCGGTTTCATTCCGGTGCTTTCTGGATTGGGAAAGAATTGTCCCAACGATCTAGATTTTGATCGCCAAGGTCAAGCGTGCAGCAATTGTTCCCGCGTCAATTCGAATTTGCCTTCAATCCACGTATCTTCCAACGCGCGCAATTTATTGCCCAGCGCAACGCCCGAAAATTCCGGCATCAAATCGGCGGCTTTGACAGGAAAAACCGCGGCCGCCCCACGCGCCGCCTCGTCAAACGCACCCTCCGCAAGCGGGGTTTCAAAAACCGCAGCCCGCAACAGCAAAACCCCCTGCGCAATCTCGACCCCCAAACGATAGCCAAGCGCATGCGCGGGCTGCATCGATTCAAGTCCGGTTTGATAGGCCAAAAGCCGCTTTATCTGCGCCCGACTAAGCCGCAAAATATCCCCCACATCGCCCACACCCAGCACCGCAAGTCGGCGCATCGCATCCGGCGCAACCCCGTTTTCGCCTTCCAAATGGACAAGCGGCGCAAGCGCGCGGTCTTCACACCCCGCAAATATCCGCGCCAGAACACCCGTTGCCCGCATCGCCGCCACTGCAGGTGCGGGATCATCCGCCAACAGTAATTTCTTGATTTCCGCCCCGACCCGTTCTGCCGAAAGCTGCGCCAAACCGTCTAGATTTTCGGCAATGGCCGCCAACCCTTCGCCGTCCAATCCGCCCGCAGGATCGCCATACCACGCGTGAAACCGGAAAAACCGCAAGATGCGCAAGTAGTCTTCCTTGATGCGCTGCCCAGCATTTTCTATAAACCGCACCCGCCGCACCAGAAGGTCGGCCATACCATCCAAGGGATCAATAATTGCCCCATCCGGCGCGCAATAAAGCGCA
>JAUZRV010000335.1 GCA_030950105.1 Rhodobacterales bacterium
GCGTATCGTCATTCATGGTGGGTTGGATTTTCTGCTGGAGGTGAATGATCTTGTTCAACACCAAAATCATACGCCATTTCAACAGCTTGATCTACGCCCGCCAAACGATTTACGCCGCTTCATGAATAATTCGGGTTAGGCGTTCGAATCCGGGTATTCGAATCCGGGCGCTGTGTCGCGGGCGCGTTAACGACAATCTGCGTTTTGTGGGTGACGGCGGGTTCATGATTTGTTAAGTATAAAGAGAGCCGTCCAACAAGAGGCGGCCCCGAATTTGGCCGAGCAGAGCCAACAAAATGAATTTGGTGATTCCACATGCGATTTGCGTGGGGCTACAGGTTTGGGTTGTGGTCAGTAGGTGAATTTCCGCAATATGTGCGCGTTTCGGCAAAATACCGCGTATTACATCGCGAAAAACCCCATATTTAGTGGCAAAATTGCGTTTTTATGGTGACGAAAGCGCAAGCACGCGGTATGTATGGGGTTGATAAGGCGTCAAAAACACCTGCGGATGCGGGGGAAGAAGCGCATTGGTGACAAAATAGTTGACGATAATCGCCCGCGAGACGCGGCGAAAAAACAGGCGGAATGTGACATGACATTGAATTTGCAGAACCCCGGACAGGAAGATTTGCGCCCTCGTATTACGGTTTTTGGTGTGGGCGGGGCCGGTGGCAACGCGGTCAACAACATGATCGAAAAGCAGCTTGATGGCGTTGATTTCGTCGTCGCTAATACGGACGCGCAGGCCTTGCAGCAAAGCAACGCGGTGAACGTCGTGCAGATGGGTGTCAAAGTGACCGAGGGACTTGGGGCCGGTGCGCGCCCTGCGGTCGGGGCCGCCGCCGCCGAAGAAAGCATTGAACAAATCGTTGATCATCTGGCCGGTGCGCATATGTGTTTCATCACTGCGGGAATGGGCGGGGGCACCGGAACCGGCGCTGCGCCGATTATTGCACAGGCCGCGCGCGAATTGGGGGTTCTGACCGTCGGTGTGGTCACCAAGCCGTTCCAGTTTGAAGGCGCAAAGCGCATGAAGCAGGCGGAAGCCGGTGTTGAGGCGCTGCAAAAAGTTGTTGATACTCTGATCATTATTCCCAACCAGAACCTGTTCCGGTTGGCCAATGAAAAGACCACCTTTACCGAAGCGTTCAGTCTTGCCGATGATGTGTTGCATCAGGGCGTGAAGGGTGTGACCGATTTGATGGTGCGGCCCGGTTTGATCAATCTTGATTTTGCCGATGTGCGCGCCGTGATGGACGAAATGGGCAAGGCGATGATGGGCACCGGCGAGGCCGAAGGCGAAGATCGCGCCATTCAGGCCGCGGAAAAAGCCATTGCCAATCCGCTGCTCGACGAAATTAGCCTTAATGGCGCCAAGGGCGTGTTGATCAACATCACCGGCGGCCATGATTTGACGTTGTTTGAACTGGACGAAGCGGCCAACCGTATTCGTGAAGAAGTCGATCCAGAGGCGAATATCATTGTCGGCTCGACGCTTGATGAAAATCTGGGCGGGGCGATGCGGGTGAGCGTTGTTGCCACCGGTATTGACGCCAGCGAAGTTCTTAAGGATATTCCAGTGCCACGGCGCAGCATGGCGCAACCTTTGGCCGCAACAATGGCGGTAGAAGATGTGGCACCAGTTGCAGCGGTTGCTGCGACGGCGGCCCCTGAACCATCGTTGTTTGCGGGAATGGATGCGCAAGCCGCGGCCGCGCAGGAGCAAATGGAAGATATTTTCGAAGATGCCGCGCCTCAGCAGCACACCGCAGCGGTTGCAAGTGACGAATTGCCAGCGCCTGCATATCAACCACGGCCGGTGGCCGCGACGTTTGAAGAAGAAGTTGATGATCTGAACGGGTTTGTCGCGCCGAAAGCGCCGGCACCGGGCACCCCTTCCCCAGAAGCGATGGCGCGTTTGAAAGCGGCAGCGTTACGGGCACCGGCAGCACGTGGTCTTGCGCCCGTTGCGCCACCCGCCCAGCAGGAAGCTGCCAATCCAGAAATGGAAACAGCAGCCGAGCGGCCCAAATTCGGAATCAATTCATTGATCAACCGGATGACCGGACATGCGGGAGCTGCGGCAGGTGGCGAACCTGCGCGTCAGCAACCACAAGTGCAGGCCGCAGAGCCACAAGAGCAAGCGGATGCCGAGCAAGACCGGATCGAAATCCCTGCGTTCTTGCGCCGTCAAGCCAACTAAGCCAACAAAAGCCGGCCTTTTCCATGGTAAACGGACCGTGGAAAGCGCCGGAGTTGTTGAGGTATACCACCCTGGCAGAGGCCGCTTTCGAGCGGCCTTTTCTTTATTTTACAGGATATTGCGGCGCAATCTTCGCGTGCAAGGCGGATATCCGCCTATCGTTTATGACCGATGTTTCAGTCCGTTGCAAAGATTGAGTTGAGAGTTGGTCTTGGGTTAATTATTAATGCGTTAAGTTTCGTAGGCGGTGGTGAAATCTCCACGTGTAACGAGCGCAGCAGGGCGGCAAATATGAATGTGGACATGTTTGTTGTTTGAAAGTGTTTAACTGTCGAGTTGTTTGGTGTGTCGGGATGACGCGATAAATGATTTTCAAGTTGGGTAAATGTGATCTTGTTTGTTGCTGCGGCAGTGTCGCCCATAGGACTACCGGAAAAATCGAGGCTAAATTTGCAAAATACGATCAAATCAAAGGTGTCATTTACCGGCGTTGGCCTCCATTCAGGCACGCCTGCGAAAGTGACGATTTTGCCGGCTTCGGCAGAACATGGCATCTGGTTCAAGCGCAGTGATATTGATTTTGGCGACGCCTTGATTGCGGCCCATTGGGAAGCGGTCAACCAGACACCTCTTTGCACGAAAATCGAAAATCGCAGCGACGTGTCGGTATCGACCATTGAACATATCATGGCGGCGCTGGCCGGGTGTGGCATCCATAACGCGTTGATTGAAATTGACGGACCGGAAGTGCCGATTCTGGACGGCAGCGCCGCGCCATTTGTGCGCGGTATTCTGGGCAAAGGCGTGCAGGCGTTGGATGCGCCGGTGCGGGCCATCGAGATTTTAAAGCCGGTGGAAGTGCGTGTTGGCGAAGCCTGGGCGCGGCTCGAGCCGGGAAAAGCCTTGCAAATCCGGTTTCATATTGATTTTGACGATGCCGCCATCGGTGTGCAGGAAAAGACCCTTAATATGGGCAACGGCAGTTTCGTGCGCGAATTATGCGATAGCCGCACATTTTGTCGGCAGGCCGATGTCGAGACCATGCAATCCAACGGTCTTGCGCTTGGCGGGACATTGGAAAACGCGGTTGTTGTCGACGGAGCCAAAGTGTTGAGCCCGGGCGGCATGCGCCATGTTGATGAGGCCGTGCGCCATAAGATGCTTGATGCGTTGGGGGATCTGGCGCTCGCGGGGGCACCGGTGTTGGGGGCCTATGTCGGCCATCGCGCCGGCCATGCCGTGACCAATTCGCTCTTGCGCAAATTATTTGCCACGCCAGACGCATTTCGCATGGTTGTCTGTGACGCACAGACCGCCGCGCAATTGCCCGGATTTGGCGTGCATATGGGCGAAGTTCCCGCCGTTGCATAATAAGGGTTTCCCCGGATTGAAATGACGCTGGGAGAGGTCACAGAAGCGGAAAACAATGCCATAGACAGACGGATGACGCACTTTATTTGCACATAATTCGCGAAGTAAAGACACGTTAAACCCATGATAGATTCGGTTGAATTCAAGCAATCCCCGATTTTTTTTGGCGTGTTCGCGCTTATTCACGGTTTCCTGTACAAATCTGCACCACAAATTGTGTCAAAGGCGTTTTGCACCGCAATTATCTGTGCTAGGACAAGAGCAATATGCAAAGCGATGTTTTGCGGAAAATGAAAAATTGGGTGAAGGTGAGGACGCGCATGAAAATTGGCAAGTCCCGGAGTGGTATGGCGCGAACTGGCGCACGCATTGGTCTCGTTGGGGCGGTTGTTCTGACGATGTCTCTTAGTGCCTGTGGCAATGCCGAAAAAGTGCGACGTGGCGAACTTGAGCTTGAGACGTTTACCGCCGAGCAGATATTCGAGCGCGCGGAATTTGAATTGAACCGCAGGCGTGCCGCGGAAGCCGCGCATTTCTTTGGCGAGGTTGAGCGGCTCTATCCATATTCGGAATGGGCGAAGCGCGCGTTGATCATGCAGGCGTTTGCCTATCATAAAGATCAGGATTACCCCAACAGCCGGTCGGCGGCGCAAAGGTTTATCGATTTTTACCCCACCGATGATGATGCGGCCTATGCGCAGTATCTTTTGGCGTTGAGTTATTATGATCAGGTTGATGATGTGGGCCGCGATCAGGGTTTGACGTTTCAGGCGTTGCAATCGTTGCGCGCCGTGATCGAGCGGTATCCCGATAGTGAATATGCGCGCGCGGCAATTTTGAAATTCGATCTGGCCTATGACCATCTGGCAGCCAAGGAAATGGAAATCGGGCGGTATTATTTGCGGCGCGATCATTTTAGTGCCGCGATCAACCGGTTCCGGGTTGTGGTTGAGGATTTCCAAACCACAAGTCACACCGCAGAAGCGTTGCACCGTCTGGTCGAGAGCTATCTTTCGCTTGGTCTAACGGCCGAAGCGCAGACGGCGGGGGCGATCCTCGGGTTTAATTTCAAGTCGACCGAGTGGTATGAGGACAGTTATAAATTGCTGACCGGGCGCGGGCTTGAACTTAAGGCCAATGGCGACAACTGGTTGCGCCAAGTATATCGGCAAATGGTCAAGGGCCAATGGCTATAATGACAGTTTGCTGTTTGGGGGCGGCGGTTTGGGCCGCTCGCCAAGGGTAAGGGCAGGGATGCTGCGCGGTCTCGAAATTCGTGACATGCTTATTATTGAGCGGCTGGACCTTGGGTTTCAGCCGGGGTTGTCGGTGTTGACCGGAGAAACCGGCGCGGGCAAGTCGATATTGCTGGATTCATTGGGATTTGTTTTGGGCTGGCGCGGGCGGGCGGAATTGGTGCGCGCCGGGGCCGAGCAAGGCGAAGTTGTGGCGTGGTTTGACCTTGCCGAGGGGCATCCGGCGCATGCGATTTTGAATGAGGCGGGATTGCCGGATGGCGATGAATTGATCCTGCGGCGGATCAATACCCGCGACGGGCGCAAAACCGCGTGGGTCAATGACCGGCGGGTGTCGGGCGAGGTGTTGCGCAACCTGTCGGCGACTTTGGTTGAGCTGCACGGGCAACATGATGATCGTGGATTGTTGAACCCCAAGGGGCATCGCGCGATTTTGGATGAATTTGGCGGGCTGGAGGCGCTGCGGGCCAAAACCGGCAAGGCGTGGCGGGCGCTGCGGGCGGCGGGCAAGGCCCATGTGGCGGCGATTGCGGCACTTGAGGAGGTGCGCGCGCAAGAGGAATTCTTGCGTCATGCGGTTGCCGAGCTGGATGAATTGTCCCCGATGGCGGGCGAGGACGCGGAGTTGGACGCGTCGCGTCGCAAGATGCAAGCCGCCGAGAAGGTGCGCGAAGATGTGATCAAGGCGCATGAGGCGCTTGGCGGTAACGGGGCAGAAAGCATTGTTTTAAATGCGTTGCGCTGGCTTGAAGATGCCGATGCGGTGATCGAGGGCAAATTGGGCGGCTCAATCGAAGCGATCGGGCGCGTGTTGGTCGCGCTGGACGAGGCCGCCGATGGTGTGGTCCGGTGTCTGGATGATTTAGCGTTTGATCCCAATGAGTTGGAAGTCACCGAGGAGCGGTTGTTCGCGATCCGGGCCTTGGCGCGCAAACATGATGTGTTGGCCGATGATCTTGCCCAATTTGGCGCAGGATTGCGGGTGCAGTTGGCCGCACTTGATCAGGGCGAGAGCGATGTGGCCACGTTGCGCGCCGCGTTGAGCGAGGCCGAGGCCACATATGACAGTGCCGCAACGGCGTTAAGCAAGGCACGGGCCAAGGCGGCAGGGCGGCTTGACAAGGCGGTGATGGGGGAATTGGCCCCGCTCAAGATGGAGCGGGCGGTGTTTACCACAGCGGTTGAGCCAAGCGACGCGGGCCCAGAGGGGCGCGATCTGGTGGCGTTTCATGTGGCGACCAATCCGGGGGCACCGGCGGGACCATTGGCAAAAATAGCCTCGGGTGGCGAATTAAGCCGGTTTCTATTGGCGCTCAAGGTGTGTTTGAGCGCCGATGCGGGCGGTATCACCATGATATTTGACGAGATTGACCGCGGTGTTGGCGGGGCGACGGCGGATGCGGTTGGTCGACGGTTGGCCGATTTGGCACGCGGTGGGCAAGTGTTGGTGGTGACCCATTCGCCACAAGTGGCGGCGTTTGGCGCGACCCATTGGCGGGTGGAGAAAACTGTGCGCAAGGGCATGACCCTGTCGACGGTGGTGCCCTTGGAAGCCGAAGAACGGGTGGACGAGATCGCGCGTATGTTGTCGGGGGATCGGGTGACCGATGAGGCGCGGGCGGCGGCGCTGAGTTTGATTGCCGCGCAGTGAATAGGAGCGCGTTGTTTTCTGGCGCTTGAAATCCACTTGACCGTTGACGCAATGGCGGGTGCGGAATTGGATATTTATACAAAAAAGAAACGTGAAGAGTTTTGGTGCGGGGCGCCGAATTGTTCAAAAAACGGGCCGCCGTAGAAGGCGCTTGGGCCGCCTTTCGAGAGAACGTGGGCGGAGATTACCTTGGGGAATAGCCAAAGGAAAAACAGGTAAATGAAGGCGCCAAACGCGCAGATTCCAAGAGAGTGTCCGATCTTCTGTGTATGAGTAATTTGGTCCATGCTTCTGCAACAAAGGAGCATGACAACGATGACAATTTCCAAGGACTTATTAGACCAACTTCTTGACGGTGTGCAAAACGCTGACGACTTGCTTGGCGAA
>JAUZRV010000336.1 GCA_030950105.1 Rhodobacterales bacterium
GATTGCTTGCGCCGGGCAAATCGCCTCGCAGAGTTTGCAGGCAATGCAGCGTTCTTCACCACTTGGATAGCGGCGCAACGCGTGTTCACCGCGGAACCGTGGCGACAAATATCCCTTTTCATGCGGGTAATTCAGCGTCGGCTTTGGCGCGACAAAATATTTCATACCCAATTGAAATCCCTTGAGGAAATCCATCAACAAGAAATATTTTGCGGCTCGTTTGTAATCTATCTTGCCCATAATCAGCCCCCAATCGCCCAACGGGCATATGCGCCGCCTAGAATTTCGAATTTTGCGGCAAAGGCCACAAGAACCACCCACCCCAATGACAGCGGCAGGAATACTTTCCAACCGATGCGCATCAACTGGTCATAGCGGTAGCGCGGGGTGATCGCCTTGACCATCGCGAAGATGAAAAAGAAGAACGCCATTTTGCCGACCATCCACAACACACCATCCGGCAGGCCCGGGATCGGCGAGAGCCAACCACCGAAAAACAGGATGCTCATCAAGGCACACATCATGAAGATCGCGATATATTCACCGGCCATATAAAGCAGATACGGCGTCGACGAATATTCGACCATGAAACCCGCAACCAATTCTGATTCCGCTTCCGGCAAGTCAAACGGTGGCCGGTTGGTTTCGGCCAACGCACTGATAAAGAACAAGAAAACCATCGGAAAATGCGGCAACCAATACCAGCTAAAGAACCCGTAATCGCCGTCTTGTGCCCGCACAATATCACCAAAATTCAACGATCCCGTCGAAATGATAATCCCGATGATGATCAACCCGATGGACACTTCATAAGAAATCATCTGCCCGGCCGAGCGCATCGCCCCAAGGAACGGATATTTGGAATTGGACGCCCAACCGCCCATGATCACGCCATAGACCTCAAGCGACGACATGGCGAAAACAAACAGGATCGCCACATTGATATCCGACAAAACCCAGCCATCGTTGAACGGGATCACCGCCCACACCAATATGGACAACACAAAGCTGGTCATCGGGGCGAGGAAAAACACCGCCCGATCGGCCCCCGCAGGCACCACGATCTCCTTGACCACGTATTTCAACGCATCCGCGACCGATTGCAGGATTCCAAACGCGCCCACAACATTGGGTCCGCGCCGCATCTGCACCGCTGCCCAGATTTTGCGGTCGCCATAAACCAGAAACAACAGCGAGATCATCACAAATGCGATAATCGCCAGGCCCTGCGCCAAGATGATGATGGCGATCCCAAGGGGGGTTGTAAAAAATTCAGCCATAAGTCCTCACACCGTCGGTATTTTGTTGTCCGCGCAATTGGCAACCACGACTTCGGCGTCGATGGTTTTCAATCCGCGAGGAAGTGATTCAGAGATGGTGAACACCGCGTCGGCGCGCCATTCCCCGTTGTTTTCAAGCACATTGGTGCGCACATGCCGCGCAAATCCGTATCCCCGGATCAACGTGTATTGCGCCGCTGCACATTCGGCATATCGCGCCACATCATCGTTTGATCGCGCGCCCTTCATGTCCACGATAAAGCGCACCAGATCCCCCTCGAGAAGGTGGGTCTCGATGCCCGAATAGACCGGCATATAACTGTCATCGGCCACGGCAAAACGCGAAACATCTTCGACGTCTTGGGCCGCGCATCCCGCGAGTGCCATTGTTAGTATGAGTGCCGCGCTTCGCATTATTCAGCCGCCATCGGTTTTTGCGCACGGGCCTTCACGCCCGCGCTCAATTCGGCCATCACTTCGCTGGCGCGTGTAATCGGATTGGTCAGGTAATAATCGCCAACAATCCCGCGAAAATCCGCCTTGCCCATCGGGCGCAATTTCAAATGCTCCCATTCATTGACCGGCACCTGGTCTATTTTGCCAAGATGCGGCACTTCGGCCACCAAGGCCGCGCGCAATCCGCCCAAATTGTCAAACGGTAGAACCGCGCCCAATTCCGCACTTAAGGCACGTAAAATCGCCCAGTTTTCTTTGGCCTCGCCGGGTGGGAAACTTGCGCGCTGCGCCATTTGCGGGCGCCCCTCGGTGTTGACAAACAACCCGCTTTCTTCGGTATAGGCAGCCCCCGGCAGGATAATATCGGCCCGATGCGCGCCGCGATCCCCGTGCGACCCCTGATAGATCACAAATGTGCCCTTATCTATTTCGATTTCGTCGGCCCCGAGGTTATAGACCACTTCCGCCCCATCAAGAGTTTTTTCCATACCGCCCTTGGTAATCGCGCCGATATCCATCGTCCCGACCCGCGACGCCGCCGTATGCAGCACCAGAAGTTTGCTATTGGTATCAGCGGCAAATTTCATCACCGCCGCCAAAACCGATAACCCATCGGCCTCGTTCAATGCGCCTTGCCCGACAATCACCACCGATGGCACCTCGAGAACCTTGCCGAAATCATGTTCCATCATCTCGCTAAGCGCCGCGCGATCCGTGCCGACATGATGATAATCATAAGTTAGATCAACGGCTTCCCCGATTAGCCCAACATTGGCACCGCGCGCCCAAGCCTTGCGAATACGCGCGTTCAACACCGGCGATTCAAGCCGTGGATTGGTGCCGATCAACTGGATCATCTCGGCATTATCAATATCTTCGATGGTGGCCGTGCCGACATAACCGCTGCGGTTTCCGGCCGGTAATTTGCTGCCATCGGTGCGACATTCCACATGCCCACCCTGCCCCTCGATCATTTGTTTAAGAGCATAAGCGGCTTCAACCGGCACCAGATCCCCGATCAGACCAGCAATTTTCTTGCCCTTCATCGCATCCGCTGCCGCTGTTAACGCTTCGCCCCAGGAAACCGCGCGCAATTTTCCGTCGACCCGCACATAAGGCGCATCAAGACGTTGCCGGCGCAATCCATCCCACACAAACCGGGTTTTGTCGGTAATCCATTCCTCGTTCACCCCGTCATGATTGCGCGGCAAGATCCGCATCACTTCACGGCCTTTGGTGTCCACGCGAATATTGGCACCAAGCGCATCCATCACATCAATGCTCTCGGTTTTGGTCAATTCCCAAGGCCGCGCCGAAAACGCATAGGGTTTGCTGGTCAACGCGCCAACCGGACATAAGTCAATGATATTGCCCTGAAGATTGCTATCAAGCGTCGCCCCGAGATAGGTGGTGATCTCGGCATCCTCGCCACGTCCGGTTTGGCCCATGGTCAAAATTCCGGCCACTTCCGACGTGAACCGCACACACCGCGTGCAGGAAATACACCGTGTCATGGTTGTCGCCACCAACGGCCCAAGTTCAAGATCATCCGAGGCACGTTTTGGCAAATCAAACCGAGAACCGGAAATCCCGTAGGCCATCGCCTGATCCTGAAGATCACATTCACCGCCCTGATCACAAATCGGGCAATCCAGCGGGTGATTGATCAATAGAAATTCCATCACCCCTTCGCGGGCCTTTTTGACCATGGGTGAATTGGTTTTCACCACCGGCGGTTGCCCTTCGGGACCGGGGCGCAAATCGCGCACCTGCATCGCACAGGAGGCCGCCGGTTTGGGCGGCCCCCCGACAACTTCGACCAAACACATCCGGCAATTGCCGGCGATCGACAGACGTTCGTGATAACAAAACCGCGGCACTTCGATACCGGCCACTTCACAGGCCTGTATCAGGGTCATCGCCCCTTCTACTTCGACTTCGTTATCGTCTATGATGATCTTGCGTAGGTCAGTCATCTTGCTTCACTTTGCTCTTAATAGGGCGCCAATTTGGCTCTTGTTTGCAATTTCGATCCGGCCCTGAGTGCAGTAGCTTTCAGGATCGGATTTCACCACGCCTTTGCTGGCAAGGTAGGCCTCGCCGCGGGCGCGCATTTTCGCTTTTTGATTGGGGCTTTTGACATAGGCTTTGATCTCGGCCTTGGTGTATCCCATGGATTCGGCCTTGTTTTCCAGCGCGTTCATAAAACTAAGCGCCTTGAACATCCGCGCCGAAATACTTGGGCAGGTCTTGCGGATTTTATCCGCGATACCAACCGCCAACAGCCCGTCATTGATTGACTTGACGGTGCGCAAATGTGGCTTGGGCACAACACCGGTTGCGATCGACATCATCAACAGGGCACCGAAAAAAAGATTCATCGTCATACGCATGGAGTTTCTCCTATCATGCAGGTTT
This sequence comes from Rhodobacterales bacterium, assembly GCA_030950105.1. Taxonomy (GTDB): domain Bacteria; phylum Pseudomonadota; class Alphaproteobacteria; order Rhodobacterales; family Rhodobacteraceae; genus JAUZRV01. Next base: position 4,155 of record JAUZRV010000336.1, read on the forward strand.
TCATCCTGACTGACATGGATATTTGACCCGTTGATAGGCAATAACATCGCGTAGAAATCCCGGTTTCGGGTCTCAAATACGCGGATTTCTGCCAATCCTTGCGTTGATATGGTTGTTTTCCTACCATCCCTTGCACCGCCCTTGAAATGCCAGAGTATCATCAACAATAACAAGCGCTTCATCGGCATCATCCGGTCCGTTGGCCCACAGAATCTCGGAGGTGCCGAAATTCTTGATGCAGTATTTGGTGCCTTCATATCGTCCGGCTTCACGCGCCCCGACAAGGGATTTCGACGGTCCGCGCACCAGCACTGCAAAATCTTCGCGCTCCTCCCCTTTAGAGATCTTGGCGCGGAATTTCACGCCGTCAAATTCGACATTCCTGCCCGAATTGACTTTCGCATTGGCACAGGCCGACAAAACCAACGCGGCGCTCAACAAGATTATGGAAATACGCATCATATTATTCCGCCGCCACCGCAGACACCCGTCCGCTTTTCTTGTATTTGATCCGGTCCTCGATTTCATTGCGGAAATGCCGGATCAGCCCTTGAATGGGCCACGCTGCCGCATCACCAAGCGCACAAATCGTGTGCCCTTCGATCTGTTTGGTCACGCTGAGAAGCATATCAATTTCCTCGACTTCGGCCTCGCCAGTCACCAAACGATCCATCACCCGCATCATCCACCCCGTGCCCTCGCGACACGGCGTGCATTGGCCACAACTTTCGTGTTTGAAAAATTTCGCCAACCGCCAGATCGCCTTGATCACATCGGTGTTCTGATCCATCACGATCATACATCCGGTGCCAAACGACGATTGATTTTCCCGCATCCAGTCGAAATCCATGATCGCGCCCTCAAGCGCATCCCTTGGCAGCACCGGGCAGGACGCCCCGCCGGGAATCAGCGCCTTGAGGTTGTCCCAGCCGCCACGCACCCCGCCGCCATGTACCTCGATCAACTCGCGTACCGGCATGGACATCGACTCT
>JAUZRV010000337.1 GCA_030950105.1 Rhodobacterales bacterium
GTGTATCGTCGTTCATGGCGGGCTGGATTTTCTGCTGGAGGTGAATGATCTTGTTCAACACCAAAATCATACGACATTTCAACAGCTTGATCTACGCCCGCCAAACGATTTACGCCGCTTCATGAATAATTCGGGCTAGAGATCAGGATACATCGGAAACCCGTCACACATCGCTTTGACCTGCGCCTTGACCCGCGCTTCGACCTCGCCGTTGCCCTCTGGACCATTGGCGGCCAATCCTTCAACAACTTCGACAATCCAGTCGGCGATTTGGCGAAACTCGCCCTCGCCAAACCCGCGCGTGGTGCCCGCAGGTGTGCCCAACCGCACGCCCGAGGTCACAAACGGCTTTTCCGGATCATTGGGAATACCGTTTTTGTTACAGGTGATATTGGCGCGCCCCAATGCCTTTTCGGTCGCATTGCCTTTGACGCCTTTGGGTCGCAGATCAACCAACATCACATGCGTATCTGTGCCGCCGGTGACAATATCCAACCCGCCCTTGATCAACTGATCCGCCAACGCCACGGCATTGGCCCGCACGGCGATTTGATAGGTCTTGAACTCGGGCCGCAGCGCCTCACCAAAGGCCACCGCTTTGGCGGCAATCACATGCATCAACGGACCGCCCTGGATGCCGGGGAAAATCGCCGAATTGACCTTCTTGGCGATCACTTCGTCGTTGGTCAGGATCATCCCGCCACGTGGGCCGCGCAATGTCTTGTGGGTGGTGGTGGTCACAACATGGGCGTGGGGAAACGGCGATGGGTGTTCACCCGCCGCCACCAACCCCGCGAAATGCGCCATATCCACATGCAGATACGCACCCACAGAATCGGCAATCTCGCGAAACTTGGCAAAATCAATCACCCGCGGAATCGCAGACCCGCCGGCAATGATGATCTTTGGCATATGCTCTTTCGCCAATGCCGCCACCTGATCATAATCAATCCGGTTGTCGTCTTCGCGCACGCCATATTGAATCGGGTTAAACCATTTGCCCGACTGGTTGGGTGCGGCCCCGTGGGTCAAATGCCCGCCAGATGCCAAATTCATCCCCAAAATCGTGTCGCCAGGTTGAATCAACGCTTGCATCACACCTTGGTTCGCCTGAGACCCCGAATTGGGCTGCACATTGATAAACTCACAGCCAAACAATTGCTTGGCACGGTCTATCGCCAATGTTTCGGCCACATCAACAAATTCACACCCGCCATAATACCGCTTGCCCGGGTATCCTTCGGCATATTTGTTGGTCATCACCGACCCCTGCGCCGCCATCACCGCTTTTGACACGATGTTTTCGCTAGCGATCAATTCGATTTCATCGCGCTGACGTCCCAGTTCATTGGTAATTGCACCGAAAATCTCTGGGTCGCGATCGGCTAGGGCTTCGGTGAAAAATCCGGTATCGGTCATAGGGGGCACTCCGTTTTGCGCGTGACGTTTGCGCGATTTCCTATAGGAAACTTCGCCATCCGCAAAGACCTTATTGCGACCAAAAGGCCGCAGCATACGTCAAGGCTGGTGCTAAGGGGAAACTTGTGGTTCCATCGGAAACATAAAACCCGAATTCAAACCGGACAATCCACAGGATCGCGCGCAAATATGTCTTTCAAAATTGCCTTCTCCGCCAGCGACATTAACGTGGCCCAAAACGCCCGTGCCGCCCTTGTTGCCCTCTATGGCGAGGTACCTGAATCACAAGCCGACGTGATTGTGGCCCTTGGTGGCGATGGTTTCATGCTGCACACATTGCACCGCACCCAGACCCTTGCGGTGCCGGTTTACGGGATGAATCGCGGCACTGTTGGTTTCCTGATGAACGAATACAACGCCGATGATCTGGTTGATCGTCTGGCGGCTGCCGAAGAAGAAGTGATTAATCCGCTGTCCATGCGCGCCACCTGTGTTGATGGCTCGGTGCACGAAGCCCTCGCCATAAACGAGGTCTCGCTTTTGCGTTCCGGTCCACAGGCGGCGAAATTGCGCATCACCGTTGACGATCGTCTGCGCCTGCCCGAACTGGTGTGTGATGGCGCGCTGCTTGCCACCCCTGCCGGTTCCACTGCTTACAATTATTCCGCCCACGGCCCGATTCTGCCGATTGGCTCGGACGTTCTGGCGCTGACCGCGATGTCGGCGTTTCGCCCGCGGCGCTGGCGCGGCGCACTGCTGCCCAAATCGGTGAAAGTGCGCTTTGACGTTCTGGAGCAACCCAAACGTCCGGTCATGGCCGAGGCCGATTCCCAATCGGTGCGCGATGTGCTCTCCGTCGAAATCCAATCCGAACCGGGCATAGAACACCGCATCCTGTTCGATCCCGGCCACGGTCTCGAAGAACGCCTCATTCGCGAACAATTCGTGTAATGCGCATCAACGTATGCACGTAATACATACGTTTGCCATACGCGAACCATACGTTGATTTTTGGCACTTATTGCCCGCAAGCGTCCAGATATGCGCGCACGCAGCTCTGCACATGACGAAACCGGTCGCCGCCTAATTTGACCCCGCCATACCACCGCGTCACCACGACAATATGGTCCTGTAATTCGGCCCGTTCCAGCATCCGCAAGATCACCATACCTGCGCCGCTTTCGCCATCGTCATTTTTTATGCTTGTGCCATCGGACAGGATAACCGCCCACGTATTATGCGTGGCTTTGGCAAATTTCTTATTTCTTTTCAGCTCTTTAATAAACGCATTTGCCGCGTCTCTACTCTGCACTTGCCCGCCCGAAACCGCATATTTCGATCCTTTATCGCGGATCACATCCAACAACTGGATCACAATCCGGCCGCTCTCAACACCGTCGCGCGCCGTTGCACATTGGGGGGATGGCTGCCCAGAAACCGGTTGCCCGGATCGGGAATCCGCGTGAAAAACTCGGATCCTTTCACCGGATCATATCCCGCGCGCATGGTAATAACTGTGCCCAGCGCATCGGCCTCCAATTCATAATCTTTGGAATACGTCCGCGCGCCCACCGCCGCCCCTAATTCTGTAGCAGATTCAACGCCTTGCGCCGTTGCTCCGGTCAACACAGCAAGCCCCGCAAACACCACCGCGGCGGCCTGCGCCGCATCCCGCTGACGCGCCAAATGACCTCGAATATGGTGCGCCGCCTCATGCCCCATCACAAACGCCAACTCATCGGCATTACGCGCCTCCGCAATCATCGCAAGCGTAAACGCAATAATCGGTTGGCCGGATTTATCGAGAAACTGATAGGCGTTAGAGGGCGCATTTACCCGATCATCCACCACAATCTTGAAATCGCAATTGACCCCCGCCGCACGCCGGCGACACTCGCGCTCCGCCACAGGCTCAATGGTCTTCACCACTTCCAGAAACTGCCGCGCAGCAACACCCGGACTGCGTCTCACAGTGTCAACCTGCGCAGAACTCACCACCGGACGCGTATCAATACCTGTGGTCGCGGTCTCGCTACACGCCGCAATCACCAACACACTTGCAAGAACCGACCAACGCATACAACATCCTTTATCAACAGCACGCAACAGATGCGGCTATGCTAACAGCCTACACCGGATTTTCCATCCCCCCTCACGTGGCCTTATTCTCAAACCACCTCGAAAACCTTGTCACGCGACGTTTGCCCGCGCCGCAAAACAAGCCGCGATTTGGCAACCCCTATGGTTTTCGCCAACAGCTTCTGCACCATCGCCGTTGCCTTGCCACCTTCAGGCACTGTTGTCACGTAAACCCGCACCCGATCGCCCTCCAAAACCACCCGATTGCGCGCCGCTTTCGGCGTGACCCGCACCGCAATCATTGTCCCGACCACGGCCAGATGTGAAAACCCCGGATCAGCCAACGCTTTCGCCCATTTTACAACCGCCGATCATTGTTCCATAAATATCCCCGCCGGAGGCATAAACCTCTTGGAACGCCCAATTTTCTATTTATCCTTGACCATCGCGGTTTCAAACCCAACATACAACCAACCAAAAGGGCCGCGTAAAACACCATGCACTCGGACCACCCAACCGGAGATATACATGCCCACGCCAAACACCGCCGTGCTCGAGTTCCTGCAAACCCGCCGGTCGCGCCCCGCCAAAACCCTGACAACGCCGGTGCCGACGCGCGCCCAACTGATGCCACTCCTTAACACAGCGGCCCGTTGCCCCGACCACGGCAAACTCGAACCGTGGCGCTTTATCGTTCTGGAACGTGCTGCGCTGCGCCGCCTGTCTGCCTTGGTGGCAACGCGCGGTGGCGACCTTGGCCATGACGCCGCCAAAATCACCAAATCACAAAACCAATTCGCCACCGGAGACCTCGCGGTTGCGGTTATCGAGGTCCAGAAGCCTTCCGAAAAAGTCCCCGCAATCGAACAAACCTATAGTGCGGGCGCCGTCGCTTACGGATTGCTGACCACCGCACTTGCCGCCGGTTGGGGCGCCAGCTGGCTAAGCGACTGGCCCGCCCATGATGCCGATTTCAAGAGTTCCGCCCTTGGCCTTGCCGACAATGAACGCGTCGTTGGTTTTGTCCATATCGGCACCGAAACCTGCCGGCCCCCCGAACGCCCCCGTCCTGACATCGAGGCAATTACCACATGGCAATCCAACTAGTATTCTCGTCCTTTTTCAAGGCATTATCCCAAATAGGCGACCCGCGGTTTCGCCGGGTTTTATTCATCGGCATCGCCCTTACCTTTGCACTCTTGGTAAGCATCTACGCCGCCTTTCTCTGGCTGATTGGTGGCACCGGTCCCGACAGCTATACCTTTCCGCTGATCGGCGAGGTGACATGGCTTAAAGACCTGATAAGTTGGTCTTCTTTTGCCTTGATGACGTTTCTATCGGTGTTTCTGATGGTGCCTGTGGCCTCGTCAATTACCTCGATGTTTCTCGAAGACGTCGCGCAAGCGGTCGAAGACAAACATTACCCGCATTTGCCCCCCGCCGACAAAGTCGGATTTAGCACCGCAGCGCGCGATACCTTGTCGTTCCTCGGCCTCTTGATTGTCGCTAATTTTTTCGCAGTATTTCTCTATATCATGATACCCGCCGCCGCCCTGTTCATCTTTTGGGGGCTAAACGGTTTCTTGCTTGGGCGTGAATATTTTCAACTTGTCGCCATGCGCCGCATCGGCCGCAAAAATGCCAAAATTTTGCGCAAACGTCACAAGGGCACGATTTGGCTCGCCGGTATCCTGATGGCGATGCCACTGTCGATTCCGCTGGTCAATCTGGCGATTCCGATTATCGGTGCCGCCACATTCACCCATCTGTTCCACATGCTAAAAAATCGCTAGGTCTACAGGTAGGTCTACTGGCTTGTGTCGGCGATGCCGCTGCTCATCCGGTCAAACCAGTCGATATCGCGCACGCTAAGCTTTCCCGAAAGAATCGTTCCGCCGATAATCCCCCAGAGAACCATGGCAACCACCGTGGTAATCACTGCCTTTTTCTTTAGGTGATGCACTTCCGGCGCGCCCGCGTGGGTGCCCGGAACCACTTCGCCCAGATCGCCTTGGGTTTTGATACGGATCGGGATGATAATGAAAAAACTCATGAACCAGATCACGGCATAGAGCACGATACCAGACATCATACCCATTTTACACTTCCTCCAGTTCGATCAGGCAGCCATTGAAATCCTTTGGATGCAGGAACAAAACCGGCTTGCCATGGGCGCCAATTTTTGGCTCGCCCGTGCCTAGAACCCGCGCACCTGTTTCAACAAGCTGATCCCGCGCCGCCGCAATATCATCCACTTCGTAGCAGATATGGTGCATCCCCCCCGATGGGTTTTTCGCCAGAAATCCGTTGATTGGACTATTCTCGCCAAGTGGATAGAGCAATTCAATCTTGGTATTGGGCAATTCAATAAAAATCACCGTCACCCCGTGATCCGGTTCATCCTGCGGCGGCCCGACTTTGGCCCCCAAAGCATTACGATATTGATCGGCTGCCGCCTCCAGATCAGGCACAGCGATGGCGACGTGGTTCAATCGGCCAATCATCGGACGGCTCCTTTTTCGTGGTTTAATCGTGCTGCTGTTATGGGCTGTGGCACCAAAAGGCGCAAGTGACACAATTGCACGCGTGTTACGTTAACCTGCCGTTAGCTATGTGGCCCTAGCTTGGGTTCGAACGATCAACAGCGAGAGCAAGACAGAGAGCAAGAAAATGGATGACTTCGACAGATTTGTAGCCCCCCGCACACCGACCGCGTCGCGCCCTTTACTCGGGTTGACGGTGCTTGTTGTCGAAGACAGCCGTTTCGCCTCCGAGGCCATGCGCCTTTTGTGCCTGCGCAGCGGGGCGCGCATCCGGCGCGCCGATTGCCTGCGTTCCGCGCACCGTCATTTGCAGGTTTATCGCCCTTCCGTGGTCATCATTGATCTCGGATTACCCGACGGGTCCGGCACCGATCTTATCCGCGAACTGGCGGATGCCTCTCCTCGGGTCGAAGCGATTTTGGGCACAAGTGGTGACGATAATAGCGAAAAAATGGCCCTTGATGCAGGCGCAGACGGGTTTCTGGCCAAACCAATCACCAACCTCGCCACCTTCCAAGAGGCGATATTGGCGCATATTTCGTCGGATCATCAACCAAACGGTCCACGCGAACTGAATAACGAAGATATATCGCCCGATCCCATTGCCTATCGCGATGACATGACCCATGTCGCCGATATTCTCGGGGATCAAAGTGAGGATAGAACGCTTGATTATGTCGCGCAATTCGTCACTGGCGTTGCACGTTCGGCGCACGATCATACGCTTGAGGCGGCAGGTATTGCCTTGGCAACAACCCGCAAAGCAGGGCGCCCTGCCCGTTCGGATGTCGCGCGAATCGCTGGCTTGGTGCAGGAACGCATCGCCGAAAAAATCGCGATTTGATCCACCAGGAATCGATTGATTACAGGATTAGCCGCGGATCCGTCCCCATATCAAGGCCTGGAAATACTGTTTTTTCCAAAACCCCGACCGGCAGCCCGAAAAGTCCCCGCATAATCCACGCCAGATTTGCCCGCACATCACGCGTCGGCATCAAATCGCGCCGTTGATATAGATCGGCCTCGGCCAACCCCGGCCAGCGCCCGACAACCCTGCCGCCACGCAATGCGCCACCGGCCAAAATCATCGCGCCACCGGTGCCGTGATCGGTGCCTTTGGTCCCGTTCAAGCGCGCGGTTCTGCCAAACTCGGTCACCGCGACGACCGTGGTTTTCCCCCAAATCGGCCCAAGACCGGCCTGCAATTGTAAAATAGTTTCAGACAATGTTTTCAATGCCTTACCCAAAGGCCGCGTTTGCCGCGCATGGGTATCCCACCCGTTGATCGAAAACGCGGCAACACGGGTATCATCGCGCAATTTTTCAGCCGCAAATTCGGCTATCTTGCGATACCCCGAATTTTTGCGTGCCGTTTCCATAGATTGGCGCATATCCATCATCATACCGCCGCTGCCGCCCATATCGCCCATCCCGGACGCCATAGAATCATCGCCGCCCTCGGCCAACCGCAGCGCCTCGGCGGTGGCATCGGCAAACAACGGATCCCCCGCCATCATCAATTCGGTAAGCCGGCGCGCCTGTTCCGACAGGTTCAATTGCGCATTTGGCGACCAATTCGCCACCTCGGCCTGCCCACGCAATAGCAATATGTCCTCGCGCCCGATCGAATAGGCGGTTTCCGCACGAATCGATGGTATCTCCTGCAACATCCGGTTCAACCATCCGTCGCGCCCGCTTGCCCCTGCCAACGCCACCGTCCCTGCCTCAAGCAAATCCTGCCCGTCAAAATGGCTGCGTTTGTCCCGATATGGCGTTGAAACCGCGTGCCCGAATCCCAATTGCCCCGCCCGCCACAGCGGCATCAAATCACCCAGCGCCGGATGCAGTGCAAAAAAACCATCAAGATCAATCGGCCCTTTTTCCGCCCCTACAGGATCCGCGCCCTTTATCTGTCGCAAACCGGCAAAATCAGGGTCGCCAAAGGGCTGCACAACGTCAATCCCGTCCATGCCACCGCGCAAGATTATCACCACAAGCCGGTTATCGCCCAACACCGAATCGTCGGCGGATGCAAATGTGATTGGCGCAAACAGCGGGCTTGTCGCGAGCGAACACCCGATCAAACCCGAGCGTGTCAAAAACGCCCGTCGATCCAGTTTTTTAGTGCCCATTTTCACCTCCTACATCCGTTGAAACGCCGGTGACGCCAACACAAGCCCGATACCATCGGCGCGGGTTTCCGCACTTGCTGCGGCAAACCGCACCACCTCGGGCGCCGCCCCGCCAAGGGCAACCTCGACAAAATCGCGCGGATCCGGCAGATCAGGACGCAACACCGTCGGCATGGTCATCGCCCATTCAATCCGCGCGGCAATGCGTTGCGGCGTGACCCAATCGGCATCGTCCTCGGGCCATCCATCCGGTCCCCCCGGTCGTTCCCACGGTTGCCCCATCAAAACCATCGGCGTTACAAATTGATTGCGCATTTCACGTTCGTCCCGCAACGGAATTTTCGCCGGTTCAATCGCCAGTGCCCGCATAGAGGATCCTATAAAATCAACAGGTTGCTTTACATTCCCGCCCGCGGGATTCCACGCTTTCGGATGCTCCAGCAAAACGCGATACACTGCCAGAAGATCCCCCTCGCTCTCGCGAAACACCGCCGTTAAATCCGCAACCAACCCCGCATCCGGCGTATCCGACACGAAGTGCGTCGCCAGTTTTTGCGCGATATTTGCCGCTGTCGACGGATGGCGTGCAATGTCATGCAATGCCGCGATCACATCGCCAAGCTGCGCCTGTTTTGCCCCGCCATAGGCCCGTCCCAAAACCGTTTCGGCCCCCGGTTCCGCCATATCCTTGCGAAAGGTAAACCCGTTTCGCGGGTGATAGGTCAGGCCGGTCAAAAGTTCGGCCAGTTGCCGCACATCTTGCTGATCATATGGCCCATCAACGCCCAATGTGTGCAGCTCAAGCAACTCTCGCGCGAGGTTTTCGTTCAACCCCGCCTTGCCCCTGCGCCGCATCGCTTTATCGCTGTTTGGGCCAACGGATTGCTGTTGATCCAGATAATGCAGCATCAACGGCTGCGTCACCGTCGCCACCAACATATCGGCAAATTTTCCGGTCAAATGCGGGCGAATCGCTTCTTCAACATAGGGCGATGTCGCCCGCCGCAGCAGCCCGTTTTTACCCACAGCGGTAAAATGATCGGCCCAGAAAAATGCCAGCCGCTCCCGCAAGCCATCGCCGGTATAGGTGCGCCGCAACATCGCCATGCCAAGCCATTTCATTTGCTCCCGACGCACATGTTTTTGCAACAGTTTGATGTCTTTACGCGCTTTTGCTGCCGTCTCGGTCCCGCGATTTTTGCGCCGGACCTGGAACAGCTCGTGTTTTTCCACCATCCAGGGGTGAAACTCGGCAAATGCCGGAATCGGAAATTGCACTGCAATATGATCCGGCCCCGTCAGCAACGAAAGTTTTTGCGAAACCGAAACCGGTGCCGAAACGGAGGGCGACAGGCCGCAACCAAACCGGATTTCAGCAACAATAGGGTCAAATGCCACGCCGTTCACCTCGTCTATCGACTTTTGGGAAGTGTAGCAAAGGCATCAAGGTTTTACAGCGCCCTATGGTCGCGATGCCCCGATTACCGGCAACTCCCCGCCGAAATACCCCTAAAATCGCGCGGCCTTCTCAACCACATCTGTCTTTGGCTGCAACCCCGAACGCCTTGTATTTCTTCCAGAAAATCTCGTGCGAGCGCCGGTCCGATTGCCGCACATCTTGCGCCAATTGGGGTTTGCGGAAAAATTTGGCTGCCAACCGGCGGTCGCTACCGCTTAGGGTTTGATTGGCCACCCTTTGGATGCATCGGCACAATTGCGCCGATTTGGCATTGCGCGGACTTTTCATGCAGGCGCGGCTTATCACACCGGCCTCTGCTGTGGTCGCCATCATCGGCGCAACGAAAAACCCGATAATCAGCGCAAGAATCAATTTGTTCATATTTGTGCCTCGAACTTGCGCAAATCCGATTGTTTTCAATCTTGAACCGCGCGTTACCTTACCTTCAATTGCTATTATGGTTGAATTTCCAACAAGTTTCAATTCACCCTGTCGGCATCCACCAATTCACCCGCGTGATCAGGCACCGAAACCGGCTTGGCTTTGGGTTTTGGCACCAACACGCCAAGAGGCTTGCGCACTTTTTGCGCCAATCCCGGACCACTGGGCGCATGCACCCGTTTCGTCGCCTCGACAATCAGAACGCCACCGGCGGCAATCACCGGCATTGCACGGCCAAAACTTTCCCACATCGCCGCGGTTTTGCGCCAAAACCGTTTCTGCGAGGGCGGTTGATAAAGCGTGGTAAAATGATGTTCCGGCAAAAACCTGTGGCGTTTCAACAGGGTTTCAAGTTGCCCTTGCGAAAACGGATGCCCAAACCCGAACGGCGTCGCATCCGACCGTGACCAAAGACCGGCCCGATTGGGCACAATAAACAACGCCCGCCCGCCGGGACCAAGAACCCGCCAACATTCATCCAACAATTCCGACGGATTATCCGACACCTCAAGACCATGCATCACGATGAGTTTATCCACCCGTCCGGTTTCAAGCGGCCATTGGGTTTCTTCACAAAGCACCGAAACATTCGACTGTCCGGCAGGCCACGGGATTACCCCCTGCGGTCCCGGCATCAACGCCATAACGCGGCGCGCCTGTTTAAGGTATGGCCTCAACAAAGGCGCCGCAAAGCCAAATCCAACCACGGTTTGCCCCTTGGCCTCGGGCCAGGTTTTCACCACCTGATCGCGCACGGTTTTCTGTGCCGCCCGCCCCAAGGTGCTGCGATAATAGAAATTGCGTAAATCCTGCACATCAAGATGCATTGCGGCCCCTGCCCATTTGATCCAATGTATGCGCACCATAGCAAATCAGGACTGAAACGCCATGCCCCCTATTGCCCCCCTCGAGATTGTCACAATCCCTTGTCTATCGGATAATTACGCGTTTTTGATCCATGATGCCGCGAGCGGGGCCACCGCCGTAGTTGATGTTCCCGATGCCGCCCCGATTAGCGCCGAACTGAAACGCCGTGGCTGGACGCTTAGCCATGTTTTGCTAACTCATCACCATTGGGATCATATCGACGGTCTTTCTGCCCTGCTCGCCGATCATCCGGCGCGTGTTGTCGGGGCTGCTTCTGACGCCCACCGCCTGCCGCCGCTTGATCTGGCGTTGAACGAAGGCGACACCGTGACAATTGGCCCCGAAGCCGCACAAATCATCGATGTCTCGGGCCATACCATCGGCCATATCGCATTTTATTTTCCCGACACCGGCGCGGTTTTTACAGGTGATAGCCTAATGGCGCTTGGCTGTGGCCGCCTGTTTGAAGGCAGTGCGGAACAAATGTTTGACAGCCTTACAAAAGTCGCCGCCCTGCCCGAAACCACGATTATTTACAGCGGCCACGAATACACCCACGCCAATGCAAAATTCGCGCTGACCGTTGATCCCGACAACGTGGACCTGCAAAATCGCCTGTCAGAAATCGAAACCGCCCGCGCAAACGGCAAACCCACCGTGCCTTCGCTTTTGTCGCAGGAACTTGCCACAAATCCGTTTTTGCGCGGCGCCTCCGAGGGGATTCAACATAGCCTGAACATGCAAGGTGCTGATCCCGTGGATGTTTTTACCAAGGTGCGCCGCCTAAAAGATACATTCTAGGGTTGCAAAGCGGACAAAACCGCACGGCCTACACAAAGATTTTTGTGAAACGTGAGCGAAAAATTGAAAAAAGGGCTTGAAGGTTCGGCAAGATCGACCAAACTTTAAGACTATGAAGTTAGTGTCTACATGGGTATATTCGGATACCCGTAGCCAATCGATGCACCTGACGTAACGCCGACGCACTACCGATAATCACCACCGAATGACCAAGGAGCTCCCTCGTGCCTTCATTCTCGACCACATTGGAACACGCGATTCACGCCGCATTGGCCCTTGCCAATGATCGCAAACACGAATTTGCCACGCTCGAACATCTGCTGATGTCCCTGCTTGATGAACCCGACGCCGAACAGGTGTTGCGCGCGTGCAGCGTTGATTTGACCGACCTTCGCAAAACGCTGGTGGAATTTATTGATCATGACCTTTCCAATCTGATCACCGATATCGAAGGGTCCGAAGCGGTGCCAACCGCCGCCTTCCAACGGGTGATTCAACGCGCCGCTATTCACGTGCAATCGTCCGGCCGCACCGAAGTGACCGGTGCCAATGTCCTCGTCGCCATTTTCGCCGAACGCGAAAGCAACGCCGCCTATTTCCTGCAAGAACAGGAAATGACCCGCTATGACGCGGTGAATTTCATTGCCCATGGTGTTGCCAAAGACCCCGCATTTGGCGACCCGCGCCCGGTCACCGGTGCCCCCGATATGGACGACGACCCGTTCACCACCGAACCCGAAGCCAAAGAAAGTGCGCTTGCCAAATACTGTGTTGATCTCAACGAAAAATCGCGTTCCGGCGATATTGACCCGCTGATTGGCCGCGATGCAGAGGTCGAACGCTGTATTCAGGTGCTCTGCCGTCGCCGCAAAAACAACCCGCTTCTGGTCGGTGATCCCGGTGTTGGCAAAACCGCCATTGCCGAAGGTCTGGCGCGTAAAATCGTGCAGGGCGAAACCCCTGAAATCCTCGCGGAAACCACGATTTATTCGCTTGATCTTGGCGCGCTTCTGGCCGGAACCCGCTATCGCGGTGATTTCGAAGAACGCCTCAAGGCGGTGATGAAAGAACTCGAAGATCATCCCGATGCGGTGCTGTTCATCGACGAAATTCATACGGTAATCGGTGCCGGTGCCACCTCTGGCGGCGCGATGGATGCCTCGAATCTGCTCAAACCGGCGCTTCAGGGTGGCAAATTGCGCTGTATGGGGTCGACCACCTACAAAGAGTTCCGCCAGCATTTTGAAAAGGACCGCGCCCTTGCCCGTCGGTTTCAAAAAATCGACGTGAACGAACCAAACATCGAGGATTCCATCAAGATCCTCAAAGGGTTGAAACCTTATTTTGAAGAACACCATTCAATCAAATACACTTCCGACGCGATCAAATCCGCCGTGGATCTGGCAGCGCGTTATATCAATGACCGCAAACTGCCCGACAAAGCCATTGATGTTATTGACGAAGCCGGTGCCGCGCAACATCTGGTGCCCGCCTCCAAGCGCCGCAAAACCATCGGCGTCAAAGAGATCGAGGCCGTCGTTGCAAAAATCGCCCGCATCCCGCCGAAAAATGTCTCCAAGGATGATTCGGCCATTCTAAAAGACCTCGAAGTGTCCCTCAAACGTGTGGTTTTCGGGCAGGACGACGCCATCACCGCCCTATCCTCGGCGATCAAACTCGCCCGTGCCGGTCTGCGCGAACCGGAAAAGCCCATCGGCAACTACCTGTTCACCGGCCCCACCGGCGTTGGCAAAACCGAAGTTGCCAAACAACTCGCCGATGTTCTCGGGGTGGAAATGCTGCGGTTCGATATGTCCGAATATATGGAAAAACACGCAGTTTCGCGCCTCATCGGTGCCCCTCCCGGCTATGTCGGTTTTGATCAGGGTGGGATGCTCACCGATGGTGTCGACCAGAATCCGCATTGCGTTCTGCTGCTTGATGAAATGGAAAAAGCGCACCCTGACGTCTATAACATCCTGCTACAGGTCATGGATCACGGCGAATTGACCGATCACAATGGCCGCACTGTGTCGTTCCGCAATGTCATCCTGATCATGACATCAAATGCGGGCGCGGCCGAGATGGCAAAATCCGCCATTGGTTTTGGTCGTGACAAACGCACGGGCGAAGATACGGCAGCGGTCGAACGCACCTTTACCCCTGAATTCCGCAATCGTCTTGATGCGGTGATCTCGTTCGCCTCCCTACCAAAAGAGGTGATCCTGCAAGTCGTCGAAAAATTCGTCTTGCAGCTCGAGGCGCTGCTTTTGGACCGCAATGTCCATATCGAACTGTCCCGCCCGGCCGCAGAATGGCTTGCTGACAAGGGCTATGATGAAACGATGGGCGCGCGTCCACTTGGCCGTGTCATTCAGGAATACATCAAAAAACCGCTGGCCGAGGAACTGTTGTTTGGCAAACTTGCCAAAGGTGGCTTGGTCAAGGTTGGCATAAAAGCCGGTAAAATCGACCTCAAGATTGAAGGCCCTGATAAACCGCAGATTTCGGGCAATAAACCCCCGCTGCTTACGGCGGAATGAGGCAACAAACCCTTGCAATGATAACTTGGGCAATGGCGGCTTCTCCCGCCCTTGCCGATGCTCCGGATTTGTCGTTGCCGATCGACTGCCTATTGGGCGATACCTGCTATATTCAAAACTATGTCGATCGCGATGCCACCCGCAACTCTGCTGATTTCACCTGTTCCGGCCTCACATATGACGGCCACAAAGGCACTGATATTGGCCTGCCATCACTGGCCGCGATGCACGCCGGTGTTGATGTTCTAGCCTCGGCAAACGGGGTGGTTACCGGCACACGCAACACTATGCGCGATGTTATCTATACCCCTGAAACCGCTTCACAAATTGATGGTCGTGAATGTGGAAATGGCGTTGTTATCCGCCACGACGATGGTTGGGAAACCCAATATTGCCACATGATGCAAGGCAGCATCACCGTTGCAAAAGGCATGCGCATCGAACGCGGAACTGTTCTCGGACAGGTTGGCCTATCTGGGTTAACCCAATTTCCCCATGTCCATATTTCTGTGCGCCACAACGGTCGGATCATCGACCCGTTCGATACATCCACCCGCGCCACCTGCGCCCAAAATGATAATGTCTCTCTCTGGCAGGAAACCCCGGAATACATTGCTGGCGGTTTGCTTTCGGCCGGGTTTTCCCAATCAATCCCCGCATATGACGCCATAAAATCCGGCACCGCAAATGCGGGTGAATTCACCCCGCTAAGCCCCGCCATTGTGTTTTGGGGTTTCGCATTTGGCGGGAAAACCGGTGATCAAATCCAGATCACAATAACCGGGCCATCCGGCACGATCATCGACCAGACCAGCAAAATCACCAAAAACCGCGCGCAATTTTTCCGTGCTGCTGGCAAAAAGCGCCCAAGCGCGGGTTGGCCCGTTGGCCCCTATACCGGCACCGTGCGCCACTTGCGCGATGGTGTGGAACTTGGCCAGAAAACCACCACGATCACCCTAAACTAGCGCTCGGTGAATTTGAGCTCGATCCGCCGATTCTGCGCCCGCGCTTCTTCGGTATCGTCCTCGTTCACCGGCTGGAATTCCCCAAATCCGTTGGCGGCCAAACGGTTCGGCGGGATGCCTTCGAAATCCACCATATAGCGCACCACCGAAAGCGCGCGCGCTTGGCTCAATTCCCAATTATCGTGATATTTGCCAAATCCCGACAGCGGTCGGTTATCCGTGTGGCCATCAACCCGGATCACCCAATCAATGCCTTCGGGGATTTCACTAATGACCCCCCGCAAAATGGCCGCAATCTTGGCGACTTCTTCTTGCCCCTGCACCGAAAGATCGGCACCAGCCGACGGAAAAAGAACCTCCGACGAGAACACAAATCGGTCGCCGACAATCTTCACGCCTTCTTGCGTGCCGATTACATCCCGCAAGCGTCCAAAAAATTCCGATTTGTAACGCTCCAGATCCTTGGCCTCGGCTGCCAGCAAAATCGCCTCTGCTTCCAACCGCTTGCGTTCCGCTTCTTCCAATTCGGCCCGTTTGCGTTGCTCTGCCGCCACCCGCGCCAACGCAGTATTCAATTCCGACCCAAGTGATTGCAACTGCACCTTGGCCGCCACATCTCGGATTTTCGCGTCATCCAGCAACGCCTGCAATCCGGCAAGCTGCGTATGAAGGGCCGCAACCTGTTGGCTTAACAACGCGGTTTGGCGCTGGCTTTCGGCGGATCGCGCTTCTTCTTCCTGAAGCGCCTTATTCGCCGTTGCCAGCAATGCGGCCCGCTGTTCGGCGTCGGTCATCTGCGCCTTTGCTGCCACTTTTGCTGCCAAATTCGCCGCCAGTGCCGCCGCCAATTGCGCCCTGATTTCGTCTTTTCCTGATGCTTCGGCCTCGGCTGCCCGCTTGGCAATCAATGCCGCCGATAACCGCTCGGCAAGGCTTTCCCGTTCGCTCGACACACCGGCAAATTGCCCTTCGGCCTGCGCCAATTGCGCCTCGCGTTCACTCAACCGGATACGCAAATCGGCAATCGCTGCGGCATTTCCCTCTGCCTCGGCAAGCGCCCGCGCAAGAGTTGCTTCCACCGCTGACAACCGCAATTTTGCCGCTGCGTCGGCTTCGATTTTCGCCGCTAACGCATCGGCCAACCGCGCCTCTAGATCGCTGCGTTGTGCGTCAAGATCGCGGGTTTCCCCACCTGCCGCCGCCAACGCTGCTTCGCTCTCGGTTAGGCGAATTTGCAGCGCGGTGATTTCACGGCTTCCGCTCTCTACATCCGCCAATGCCACCGCAAGCGCCGCTTCAATTGACGATAACCGGCTATCGGCCTGCGCCGCCCCGTCCACCGCATTGGCAAGCGCATTTTGCGTGCTCGCCAATGTTGCCGCCACCGCATCAAGTTGCGCACGCGCCGCCGTATCCGCCGCCTGTCGCGCCGCCAATGCCTCGGCCAATCGCACCTCAAGGCCCTGACGCGCCGCCTCCAATTCCCCCGATTGCGTAGTGGCCGCAACCAATGCCGCCTCGCTTTCGCTCAACCGGATTTGCAAATCCGAAATATTGTCATTGCCGCCTTCGACCTGCGCCAAGGCCAACGCCAACGCCGCCTGAACCGATGACAGCTGACTTTGGGTTTCCACCGTGGCCCGCTCGGCGTTACGCAATTCCGCCTGCGTCGCCGATAATTCCTCGTGCACTTCAACCAATTGCATCTGCAACTCGGCCACTTTTGCAGTGCCTTCGCCGGCATCCAGCAACGCCAACGCCAACGCCGCCTCAACCTCTGACAATTGCCCCGATGTTGCCGTTGCGCCAATTTGCGCCTCGGTCAATGCCGCCTGCGTTTGGTCGCGCGCATCACTGGCCAATTTTTCCGCCAATAATGCCGCGGCAAGTTTCGTATCAAGGTCGGCCCCTGCCGCCTCGGCTGCCGCCAACAACGTCAATGTCTCCTCCGCCTGACGCCGCTGCTCCTCAAGCGCAAGCGTCATCGCCGTCAATTCACTATCGGCATTTGCAAGCCGCTCTTGCAGGGCTTGCGCCGCCGCCGCCTCGGCCAACCGCAATTTTTCTTCTTCACTCAGCCGCGTTTCAAGGTCGCTCAATCGCACGTTCAAATCCGCATTATCGACATTCACCGCGGCATTTTGTGCATTTATGTCGGCAATCAACGCCTCAAGTGCTGCCCGCTTCGCCGCCGCAAGGCGCGCGGTTTCCACCCCGACATCAATTTCATCGCGTGCCTGCGCAAGCGCCAATTGAAGCGCTTCCTGCTGTGATATCAATCCGTTACGCTCGGCCTCAAGATCCGCAACATTGCCCAACGCACTGTCGCGCTGCGCCAATAACCCCGCCACCTGCGCCTCGAAACTGGTGATTTCCCCGCGCGCCGCACGCAATGCTTCGTCTTGCTGCGCCCGCGCCGTGGTCAAGGCTGCTATCAACGCCGCCTGTTGATCTGCCTGATCACGCGCACTGGCCAATGTTGCATCAAGCGCGCCAATTCGATCCTCAAGATTTGCATTATCACGCTGTTCAAGCCCAAGCGCGCGTGCCAGTTCCGATATTTCAAGAGACAGGGAGTTGAGTTTGGTTTCCTGACCACTAATCGTGTCACGCAGCACATATTGCACCACCATAAAAATGGTGATCACAAACATGAGAACCAACAAAAGGCCGGTCATCGCATCCACAAATCCGGGCCAGATCGAGCCCTGAAACCGATTACCGCTGCGCCGTGACAGGGCCATGATTTAACCCTCCGATATCGGGTCTGGGTTTGGGCGCACAGGCTGTGCCGCGACGGGTCTTGCGACGGGCCGTAACTGTGAAATGACCCGACTTAACGCGGCAATATCGGTGCGCAACTCGGCCATGGTTTCCTGCCGCCCCGCGCTGATTTCCTCTAGTATCCGCAGCATTTGCACGTCAATTGATCGCAATCGCATCCGGCTTTCGGCATCTATTGCGCCTTCATTCCCACTGCTCTCGTTGCTCATCATCTTCTCGATCAGGCGTTCCTGCCCTTCGGCCACCCGCAACAACACCGCATGGGACGGGTTTTCCGCGCCCAGCCGATGGGTCATACGTTCCACCGATTCAACCAAAGACCCAAGCTTCTCGTCGACCATCGCGCGGCTCACATCCGATTGGGCAAACATCATTTGCAGGGCTTCCATTTGCTCGCCCATATGATTGACCAGCCCGCCCAATACCGCCGGCTCACCACCCTGTTCGCCCTCGCCCGTGGAATACCCGAGGCGGGTAATTGTGCTCAACCATTCTTCAAGTTCGCGATAGAACCGGTTTTGGCTATGGCTGGCAAACAGTTCGAGCAACCCAACAACCAACGATCCCGCCAACCCCAATAGAGACGATGCAAAGGCGACGCCCATACCGCTCAATTGTTCGTCAAGGCCGCTCATCAAGCGTTCAAAAACGGCCGTGCCGGCCTCTCCGTCTTGTGGGGCCAAGGATCGAATGGTTTCGACAAGCGCCGGAACAGTGGTTGCCAAACCGTAAAATGTTCCCAAAAGACCTAGAAAAATCAACAGGTTAACAATATATCGGGTAATTTCCCGCGCTTCATCAATCCGTGTGCCAACCGAATCCAGAATGGATGCTGTTGAAGATGCGCTTATATGCATCCGAGAGCTGCGCGAGCGCAACAACGTCGCCAACGGTGTTAACAGGGTCGGCGCCGCGGCCCCTTCC
>JAUZRV010000338.1 GCA_030950105.1 Rhodobacterales bacterium
ACGGAAATCAGGGCTTTGTTCAGAGATTCCCTAGTGGGCGGACGCAGCAAGCATCTTTACGAAAAGGTTTACTGTGCCCGTGGCAAAATGGAAAACCTGATCAAAGAACACAAACTCTACACCAAGTCCGACCGCACGTCCTGCCATCGCTGGGAGGCCAACCAGTTCCGGCTGTTCTTGCACACTAGTGCCTACTGGCTGCTGCTGAAATTGCGTGGCTCAGCACCAAGGCATTCGCGCTGGCGAAGCGCAACGTTCGAAACTCTTCGGCGCACGTTCCTGAAAATAGCGGTACGCGTCCGGCAGTTGAAGTCCCGCATAAGCATTGCCCTGCCGACCGCCTGTCCGCACCGGGAAACGCTGATCCTGTTACTGGGAAGCATCAACGCACAAAGCCCATGAATAACGCGGCATCAGCCGCCCGAACGCCCCAAGATATCAACCTTCAACGCATACTGAAAACTCAGATCAAACCACCGCCGTCAACCCGGCCAATCCAGCGTGCCTGACGGAAATACCCGGAGTCTGGTGAATAATTCGGGCTAGACCCCGCTTGATGCGCTTTGCGCGCGCTCCCGAGAATAGTTTCTCGTGGTCTATCTCGTGGTCTATCTCGCGGTCCTTGTCGAAATAGATAAGGTGCGAAACGCTTGATCAAATCCCGGATTGATTGGCCGTCTTAAATGTCTTTATTCAAAGAAACCTTTAGTCGTTGGATGTAACCAGACGCAAATAGTTGTGCGGGTCTTGGGTTTTGGTGGGACGTGTGGTGGACGGTTTGGGGGCAACGCGGTTTTGCGCATCGACGAGGCCGGGAATACGTTCGCCCGGGGTTTTGGTTAAATGTGTTTCTATTAAATGGGTTTCGGTCAATGTGGTTTGCGATTTCGGGGCTTTGCCTGGAGCGGTGCTGCCGATGATCAGCGGGCGCATGTCGGTGCCTTGAATGTCGAAACGGCGCGGGGTGCGGCCAATTTCGCCTTTGGTGGACAGGCAGCCAAGCACGCGGCTGACATCGCCAAGATCGCTTTTGAGCGGCAGCAGCAGCATTTTGGCCTCCATGGCGGGTTTGCCGATGCCGCGTTCCGCCGTCAGATCAAGAGTGGCAATCGCGGGGCTGTCAAACACGGCTTCAAGGGTTTCGCTAAAGGAATTTCGGCCTGTCGGGGTGAAAAAGGTGCTGGCGGGCATGCCGCGCACTTCCATGCCCATCAAATCGGTCAGGTGGGATCCGGCAATGCGCATCCGCGCGATACCCGGCGCAATGCGTTCGAGAATAAAGGCATATTCAAGGGCGCCTTCGATGCCGCGCGGGTCGATTTCGCTCCGGCGGGGCAAAATGCGACCGGCACGCAAACCTTCCCAATAGGCCTCGACCTGAGTGATGGCGGGAAACCGCGTATCTTTGAGAAAGCGCGTCATGTTGATTACATTCTGCGTGTTATCTGCGTCATTCGTCCGTAGCATTCTGACCCTATCCTTACTCAAGCGCCGGTGGCGCGGTTTGTCGTGACAGGTTACCCATTCGCGCCGCCGTTAAGTGGATCAAAGCCATGTCGAACACAACCCGAGCACCTCGGTAGCAAGTTTTGAGTTAACCTTATCTGCACAAAGATTACCTAAGTCTTAATATGCCATGGTTGAGGAAAATTGGGCGGGAAAACGCTTCAAATGGTTAATAGTTTGGCGGTTTTTCGCTTTGGAGCCTTGTAAAAAAGGGGTTTGGCAGGGGCGAACAAATGGTGCAAGCCCTTGCTGTCGGGGGTAAATATGCCGTAGGTGCACGGGAGAACACGAAAGTTCACAAGGAAGGGTTTATGTGTGATTAATTCTATGACCGGCTTTACCGCGGGCAAGGGCAGTTTTGTTAACTATAGTTGGGGCTGGGAATTGCGGTCGGTCAATGCCAAAGGGCGGGATTTGCGCTTGCGGGTGCCGGACTGGATTGACGGTCTCGAGGCGGCCTTGCGCGCACCATTGGCGGCAGGCGTCGGGCGCGGGAATGTGAACCTGACGTTGCGGGTGCAACACGACAGCGAGGCCGGCACTTTGGCGGTCAATCGCCCACAACTTGACAGCGTATTGCAAGCGATGGCCGAGGTCGAAGCCGTGGCGATGGACAAGGGCGTATCATTGGCACCGGCCAATGCCAGTGATGTGCTGGCGTTGCGCGGGGTGTTGGAAACCGTGAGTGTGGAACAGGACACCGCGCCCGTATGCGCCGCAATTGTCGAGGATTTCGTGCCGGTGGTGGCGGATTTTCTGGCGATGCGGGCCAAAGAAGGCGCGGCATTATACGAGGTGCTGTCGGCGCAGATAGACGAGATTGCGGGATTGACCGAAAGGGCCGGTGTGGCGGCGGCGGCGCGCAAGGATGCGGTGGCCGATAACCTGCGCGCGGGTTTGGGCAAGGTGCTGGACAACAGCGAAGGGGCCGACCCACAGCGGGTGGCGCAAGAACTGGCGATGATGGCGGTGAAAGCCGATATCACCGAGGAAATCGACCGTTTGCTGGCACATATTGATGCCGCGCGTGAATTGTTGGGACCGCGGGATGGTGTGGCGGGCGATCCTGTCGGGCGTAAACTCGATTTTCTGGCGCAGGAATTCAACCGCGAGGCCAATACATTGTGTTCCAAGGCGCAGTTTGGCGAATTGACCCGGATCGGTCTTGATCTCAAGGCGGTGATCGACCAGATGCGCGAACAAGTGCAAAATGTGGAGTGAGAGATGAGCGATAGACGGGGATTGCTGATTATTTTGTCGTCGCCTTCGGGGGCGGGGAAATCGACCTTGGCCAACCGGCTGCGTAAATGGGATGCCGATATGCAGTTTTCTGTATCGGCCACCACACGCGCGCCACGCGAGGGCGAAGAACACGGACGCGAGTATTATTTTCACAGCCGCGCCGAATTTGAAACGCTGGTCAACAACAACGGCATGTTGGAACACGCCGAGGTGTTTGGTAATCTTTATGGCAGTCCGCGCGCGCCAGTCGAAGCAGCCATCAACAAGGGGCGTGATCTGCTGTTTGATATTGATTGGCAGGGCGGGCAACAAGTGCGTAATTCGGCGCTTGGCAAACATGTGTTGTCGATCTTTATTCTGCCGCCGTCGATACCGGAACTTGAACGGCGTCTTCATGCGCGCGCGCAAGACAGTGACGCGGTGATCGAGGGGCGGATGCAGAAATCACGCGACGAAATCAGCCATTGGCCGGAATATGATTATGTGTTGGTCAATGATGATCTCGACGAGACCGAAGCGCGGTTGCGCACGATTATCAGCGCCGAGCGGCTGCGGCTGTCGCAACAACCGGGTGTTGTCGAGGTGGTGCGCCGGTTGAACGGTGAATTTGAAGCTCGCAAAATTGAAAAACAGGAGGGGGAAGAATGACCCTTTATAGGCTTGACGGCATCGCGCCGACGTTACCGGAAGATGGCGATTATTGGGTGGCACCGGATGCCAATCTGATTGGCAAGGTGATACTGGAGAGCGCCAGTGCGGTGTGGTTTGGCGCGACTTTGCGGGGCGATAACGAAGCGATCACCGTGGGCGCGGGCAGCAATGTGCAGGAAAATTGCATTTTGCACACCGATATGGGGTATCCGTTGGTGATCGGGCGCAATTGCACCATCGGCCACAAGGTGATGTTGCATGGCTGTTTGATTGGCGACAACACGTTGATCGGGATGGGGGCGACGGTTCTGAATGGCGCGAAGATTGGCAAAAACTGTCTGATTGGCGCCGGCGCATTGATCACCGAGGGCAAGGTTATTCCCGACGGGTCACTGGTGATGGGCGCACCGGGCAAAGTGGTGCGCGATCTTGACGAAGCGGCAATTGCGCGTCTGGAAATGAGTGCGCTGCATTATCAGAACGCGATGCGGCGGTTTCGGGGTGACCTCGAGGTGGTATAGGGTAGAATTCAGGCAGGTATGAACGGTGGCGTTTTTACACGGTCGATTTTCGTTGCCGGTTTTTTGTGAAAGCGCAATGTCGCCTCGTAGGGGTTTTTGCTAATTTCGTCCTCGGACACAATCATCAGGTCAAACCGCAATTCCGGATAGGCGCGTTTCATATCGTTCAACACCACGCGTTTGCGCGGCAACGGATTGCAGACTCCATAAAACATGCCCCCATAGTTGGCTTTCACCAACCAGCGCGCGATTTTGAACGCATCGTATTTTTCGTGAAACAGCCAGCCCAATACATATTGCGGTGCGGCCGCGTTAAAATCCGGTTCGGTCAGGTCGAGAAAATCAATTTGCGGTGGAGATTTTCGGTTTTTAAAAACCGGACCGGAGCGCGTGCCAAGGCGCAGGCTTATTGCGGTCTTTGCGGATAAACAGTCGGAAACTGGCAAAATAACAATCCTTTTACGATGGGCGCGTGATCAGGGCGGCCCGTATAAGTGTATGTGGTATTGTAAGTTGCGTCGTTATTGCCTCGGGCGATCAATGTATAGGGGACGAATGCGCACATTCTCCCAGTAAAACGCGTTATTTGGTGAGGGGCGGGCGTTACGTAAAGCGCACTTTGCCAATAAAGGGCAGGTTGCGGTTGCGTTGGGCAAAGTCGATTCCATAGCCAACCACAAATTCATCCGGTATTTCAAAACCGATCCAGTCGCCTTTTATCGGGGCCTCGCGGCGCGATGGTTTGTCGAGAAGGGCAATGGTGCGCAATTTGCGCGGGTGGCGCGATTTGAGCAGATGCACAACATGTTCGAGGGTAAATCCGGTATCAACGATATCCTCGACGAGAAGCACATCACGGCCTTCGATCTGGCCCCGGATATCTTTGAGGATACGCACTTCGCGGCTGCTTTCCATACCGTCGCCATAGGACGAGGCCTCGAGGAAATCGACCTCGACGGGCAGGTCGATCTCGCGCACCAGATCGGCGATGAACACAAAAGAGCCGCGCAACAACCCGACCACGACGAGTTTGTCGGTGTCTTTGTATTCGGCTTCGATTTCGCGGGCGAGTTCCTCTATGCGGGCGGCGATTGTTTTGGCAGATATCATTTTGTCGATGACATATGGACGCTCTGGCATGATGACCTCTTGAAAATTTTCCGGTAATAGGGACATAGCCGTTAAGGCAGGTGACTGCACGTAAAAACGAGACCGATAAGCGAGACAAAATGCCGACCCATCAAGAAACCCGTGCCGTGCCGTATACTGCGCAACAGATGTTTGATCTGGTCGCCGATGTGCAGGCCTATCCCAAGTTCCTGCCGTGGAATGCGGCGGCGCGCATAAGGTCGCGCAAACCGATCGGGGGCGGGATTGACAAGGGCGAGGTGATCGAGGCCGATCTGGTGATCAGCTTCAAGGTGTTTCGCGAGACCTTTGGCAGTCGGGTCACGTTGCACAAGGAGGATATGGTGATTGACACCGAATATCTTGAGGGACCGTTCAAATATATGAAATCGAATTGGGCGTTTGTGGATACGGATAGCGGGTGCGATTTGACGTTTTTCGTGGATTTCGAGTTCAAGAACGCGATTTTGCAAGGCATTATCGGGGTGGTGTTCAATCAGGCGATGCAGCGGATTGTTGGCGCATTTGAAGCGCGGGCCGAGGCGCTCTATGGTGGGGCAACATAAAATTTGGCGTCGCATTTGCGGGCGCGTGACAAGGGGCCAGCGATGACGATCACCACAGAAATTTCCGAATTTACCGCCGGTATTACGTCGGCGGCGATCCCGTCACCGGCGCGGCGCGTGTTGCAATTGTCATTACTCGACTGGATGGCGGTCGGGATTGCCGGACGCGATGAACCCGTGGCGGGGATTGTGCGCGATGTGGCCTTGGCCGAGGGCGGGGTTGGCGCGGCGTCGGTGATTGGCACGCAAACGCGATTGCCGGCGCGGGCGGCGGCGTTGGTGAATGGCACCACGTCACACGCGCTTGATTATGACGACACGCATTTCGCCCATATCGGGCATCCTTCGGTGGTGGTGATCCCGGCGGCGTTGGCGATGGCACAGCAGGTTGGCGTGAATGGGCGGGCGTTGCAAGAGGCGGCATTGATCGGGGCCGAAGTGTCGATACGCATCGGTTTGTGGCTTGGGCGCGGGCATTATCAGGTTGGGTATCATCAAACCGCCACAGCGGGCGCGTTTGGCGCGGCAATGGCGGCGGCGCGGGTTTTGGGCATGGACGCGGCGCAATGCGCGCAGGTTCTGGGGGTGGTCGCGACACGGGCATCAGGGTTGAAATCGCAATTTGGCACCATGGGCAAGCCGTATAACGCGGGTATCGCGGCAGCCAACGGTGTTGAGGCGGCGATTTTGGTCAATGCCGGATTTGAGGGCCGTGTTGATGGCATTGAATCGGCGCTCGGGTTCGGGGCGACGCATCACGGCGAGGGTGACATGCGCGCGCTTGACGGGATTGGCGCGGCGTGGGTGTTTGAAAGTGTCAGCCATAAATTCCATGCCTGTTGTCACGGGTTACATGCCACGCTTGAGACGGCGGCCGGTATTGATGTGGCGGCAGATGACATTGCGATGATTGAGGTGCAGACCAATCCGCGCTGGATCGGGGTGTGTGATCAGGCCGCGCCGATGAACGGGCTTGGCGCGAAATTCAGTTATGCCACGGTGTTGGCGATGCATTATCTGGGGCATCGGACCGGGGCGCTTGGCTGTTATAGCGATGCGATTTGCGCGCGTGCCGATGTGCAGGCGTTGCGGGCGCGGGTATCGGTGGTGGCAAACGCGGATGTGGCGGAAACGGCGGCGCGGTTGCGGATTGTGGTGTCGGATGGATCCGAACATCGGGGCGCGTATGATCTTGAGGCGCCGATGGATATCGCCGCGCGCCAAGCCAAGGTGCAGGCCAAAGCCGCCGTGTTATTGGGGGCGGATCAGGCGGCGGCGTGTTGGACCTTGGTGGAAGGTGAGGCCGCCCCGAACGAAATCGGAGCGGCGCTTACGCGGTCATGAGTTCATGTCGTAGGCGCGCTCGCCGTGGGAGCTTAGGTCAAGACCGTTGACTTCGCTTTCGGTGTCGACGCGGATCGGGGTGATCACTCCGACGATTTTGACGAGGGCGATGGTCACAACGAAAGTGAAAATGCCAACGATGGCAAGGCTGCCGAGTTGCGCGGCCCATGTGCCCGCGCCAAAGACGGCGATCATGATAGTGCCGAAGATGCCGCCGACGCCGTGCACGGCAAAGACATCCAATGTGTCGTCGATTTTCATTTTGTTGCGGATGAAATTGACCGCTTCCTGACACAGGATTCCGGCGATGGCGCCGATGGCCAGCGCCTCGACCGGCGATACGAATCCGCTTGCCGGTGTGATCGAGGCGAGACCGGCGATGGTGCCGGTGACCAGACCAACAAGCGAAGCACGGCCATATTTGATTTTCTCCCAGAGCGCCCAAGTAAGCGAGGCGGCGGCGGCCGATATATGGGTGACGGTGATCGCCATGGCCGCGTCACCATCGGCGGCAAGTTGTGAGCCGCCGTTAAAACCGAACCAGCCAACCCAGAGCATCGCCGCGCCGATCATCACATAACCCGGGTTATGTGGCGGCGTGGTGCGGTTTTTGCGGGGGCCAAGAAAAAACGCGATGATCAGCGCGGCAAGGCCTGCGGTTTCATGCACTACGATGCCACCGGCAAAATCACGCACGCCGGTGGCGCCGAAGATGCCACCATCCGAGAGGAAACCGCCGCCCCAGATCCAGTGGGTGACGGGCGCATAGACCAGCAGCATCCACAGGCCGGAAAACAGCAACACAAAGTCAAAGCCGATGCGTTCGACATAGGCGCCGACAATCAGGGCAGGGGTGATAATGGCAAAAGTCATCTGAAACGCGAAAAATGCCAGTTCGGGGATCGTGCCAGAAAGGGAATTTGCGTCAATGCCAAGCAGGAATATTTTGCCAAGCCCGCCCCAATAGGCGTTGTTTGCGCCGCCATCGCCAAAAGCGATGGAGTATCCAAAGGCCATCCACAGCACGCTCATCAAAGCGGCTATGGCGTAGGTCTGCATGAACACGCTTAGCCCGAATTATTCATCAGCCTCCGGGTATTTCCTTCCGGCGCACTGGATCGGCCGGGTTGACGGCGGCGTTTTGAACTGAGTTTAGAGTGTGCGTTGAAGGTTGATATCTGGGGGTGTTCGGGCGGCTGATGCCGCG
>JAUZRV010000339.1 GCA_030950105.1 Rhodobacterales bacterium
TGTATCGTCGTTCATGGCGGGCTGGATTTTCTGCTGGAGGTGAATGATCTTGTTCAACACCAAAATCATACGACATTTCAACAGCTTGATCTACGCCCGCCAAACGATTTACGCCGCTTCATGAATAATTCGGGCTAGGGCACCAGCACAATTTTGCCAGTTGCCCCGCGGCCCAATACCCGCGTCAACACGTCTACTGCCGTCGACAACGGATAGCGTCCCTCGATCATCGGGCGAATTTTATCGGCAGCATACCAGCCGATCAATTCCCGCATGTTGCTGGCGTATTCTTCCGGTTCGAATTTGGTGAAATTACCCCAGAACACACCGACCACCGCGTATTCCTTGACCAAGGTCAGGTTCACCGCGAGTTTGGGAATATCCCCGCCGGCAAATCCGATCACCAACAACCGCCCCTTGCGCGCCATGAACCGGCTGGCGGCGTGAAACGCGTCGCCACCGACCACGTCATACACCACATCGGCCCCTTTGCCGCCGGTCAATTCCTTGATGTCCTCGCGCAGATTGTCGTATCCAATCGCCTCGTCCGCCCCGTTGTCCAACGCGATTTGGCGTTTTTCATCCGATGACGCCACCGCGATCACCCGTGCGCCCATGATCTTGCCGATTTGCACCGCTGCAATGCCGGTTGCGCCCGCCGCGCCATAAACGACCAACACTTCACCGGCTTGCAAATCCGCCCGCTGTTTCAACGCGTGGTGCGACGTGCCATACCCCACCAAAAGCGCGGTCGCTTCGGCAAAATCCATATCATCAATCAGAAACGTCAAATCTTCGGATACCGCCACCTGTTCGGCATATCCGCCCAAGGTGCAGATCGTTGCCACATGATCGCCAACCTGCCGTTTTTTCACATCCGGCCCGACCGCGATCACCACGCCTGCCGCTTCCATCCCCGGCACAAACGGTGTTGGCGGTTTCATCTGGTATTTGCCTTGCACCAACAAACCATCGGGGAAATTCACCCCGCAGGCCTTGATCGCAATCACCACCTGGTTGCCGGTGGCCACCGGATTGTCCATATCGCCGTATTCCAAACCGTCCAACGGGCCATATTCGTTACAGATAATTGCTTTCATCGCTGTTCTCCTGCTGCTGCTGCATAATGGACACTTGATATGGGCCGAGGGCAATCCCAAAAAATCTTACGCCGCGTCAGCAAGGCGGATGTTCCTGCGTTAATGCTTTGGTTTCGCCATAACCCCCGCTAAGCTTTACCAAGACGAACAGGGAGAAGACAAAATGCAAGGCATGATGATGCATCGCCCGCTGTTGATCAGTGAAATCCTGACTTATGCGGCACAGGCCCACCCGACCGGCGAAATTGTATCGGCGCGCACCGAAGGCGACATTCACCGCCAGACCTATCCAGAGACCGCGGCGCGAGTTGCCCAACTTGCCCATGGCCTCGGGAAACTTGGTATCAAAATCGGGGATCGCATCGCCACGATGGCGTGGAACACCCACCGCCATTTTGAAATTTATTACGGTGTTTCGGGCATTGGCGCGATCACCCATACGATCAATCCCCGCCTGTCCCCCGAGCAGTTGATTTATATCGTCAACCATGCCGCCGATACGGTGCTTTTTCTTGACACCACATTTGTTCCATTGCTTGAGGCGGTGCGCGCCCACCTTCCTGCCGATATGCGGTATATCATCATGACCGACCGCGCCCATATGCCGGAAAACACGCTTGATGCGCTCTGTTACGAAGAACTGTTGGCCGGCGAAGACACCCATTTTGAGTGGCCCGAATTTGACGAAAATACCGCTGCCGCGCTGTGTTATACGTCCGGCACGACAGGCGATCCAAAGGGGTCGCTGTATTCGCATCGCTCAACGGTTCTCCATGCCCTTATGGTGGTTCTGGTGCAGGCGGATGTGTTTTCCCAAGGCGTCAAAGTTTTGCCCGTGGTGCCGATGTTCCACGTGAACGCATGGGGCCTACCTTATATTGCGCCGCTTACCGGCATGACCATGGTGATGCCCGGTCCCGCCCTTGACGGGCCGAGCCTGTTCAAACTTATGGATGAAGAAAAAGTGTTTTCCGCATGGGGTGTGCCGACCATCTGGATGGGCCTGCTTGCGGAAATCGACGCTCAGGGCCGCCCCCCAGAGGGCTTTGGAGATATTGTTGTGGGTGGGTCTGCCGCGCCGCGCGTGATGATTGAAACCCTTGAAAACATGGGCGTAAATGTTGGGCACGCTTGGGGTATGACCGAAATGTCACCGATTGGGACCCACGGTAACATGCCCCCCTTTGTGGCCGATCTGCCATTCAAAGACCGGATTGATATCAAATCCAAACAGGGGCGGCGGGTGTTTGGTGTTGACCTCAAAATCGTTGACGAAGACGGCGTGCGCCAACCTCACGACGGCAAATCCATCGGCGAAATCTATGTGCGCGGCAATGCCATTATTTCCGGCTATTACAAAAACGATGCCGCCACCAAGACCGCCATTGATGCCGAGGGCTGGTTTGGCACTGGCGATATCGCCTCGATTGACGAACAGGGGTTCTTGTCGATTCAGGACCGTTCCAAAGATCTGGTAAAATCGGGTGGCGAATGGATTTCCTCGATTGACCTGGAAAATGCGGCGATGTCACATGGCGATATCGCTATGGCCGCCGTGATTGGCATTGCCCACCCGAAATGGGATGAACGCCCGATATTGGTGGCGGTTCCGGCGGGGGATGCGCGCCCGTCGCTTGCCGAAATCCACGCCCATATCGCCGAACATTTTGCCAAATGGCAGATGCCAGATGATGTGATCTGGGTCGATGCCCTGCCGATGACGGCCACTGGCAAAGTCTCGAAAATGAACCTGCGCAAGCAAATGGCGGATTATGTTCTGCCGGACCTTAGAACCTGAAAAAGGCCAATATTATGACACCGGATAAACTATTTTCTCTTAACGGAAAGGTCGCGCTGGTCACGGGGGGTGCCACCGGCATCGGTCGTATGGCGGCGCATGGATTGGTCGCCGCTGGCGCACATGTCTTGATCTGTAGCCGCAAAGGTATCGCCTGTGCTGCGGTTGCCGATGAACTTAACAATATGGACCTTGCAGGCAGTGCCGAAGGGTTCGCCGGAGATGTAGGAACCGAAGAAGGCGTCGCCGCCGTGGTCGCCGAGGTGATGAAACGCACCGAAAGCCTCCATATCCTGATGAACAACGCGGGGCGCACATGGGGGGCACCGTTGGGGGATGTGCCGTTCGACAGTTGGGAAAAAATCAATTCCCTCAATGTCGCGGGCATGTTCCACCTCACCCAATCCCTGTTTGATCTATTAGAGGCATCAACCACCGACGCCGATCCCGCCCGCGTGGTCAATGTGGCCTCGGTCATGGGTGAAATCCCCATGGGGGACGGCGCCTATTCCTATGCTGTTTCCAAGGCCGCCGTGATCCATATGACCAAAATTCTGGGTCGTGAACTGGCGCCGCGCCACATCACCGTTAATGCCCTCGCCCCCGGCCCGTTCGTGTCAAAAATGACCGCATTTGCCATCGGCCAGGATGCGCAATCCGATCGCGTCGGTGCACGCGTCCCTCTTAAACGTGTGGGTCAACCCGAAGATGTCGCCGCCTCGATGCAATTCCTCTGCGGGCTTGGCGGGTCCTATATCACCGGCATGGTGATTCCGATTTCGGGCGGTATTCAACTGACCACCGGCCCGTCCTTGTTTGGCGAGGATTAATCGGTGCAAACCCTGACGCGCGCACAAATGGCCGATCGCATTGGTGACATTATCGGCACCTCCAAGTGGTTCACCCTCGACCAATCACGCATTGATGCCTTTGCCGATATCACCGACGATCATCAATTTATCCACGTTGATCCGGTTGCCGCCAAATCCACCCCGATAGGCGGCACTATTGCCCATGGGTTTCTGTCCCTTTCTATGCTGTCGGCGATGTCCTATGACGCCGTGCCGCGCATAAACGGCGTTACTTTCGGCCTCAACTACGGCTTTAACCGTTTGCGGTTTTTGTCGCCTGTGCACGCCGGATCGCGGGTGCGCGGTGTGTTTACTCTCAACGCTTTTGACCAAAGCAAACCCGGTGAAATCACGGTGATTTTCGACGTTACTATCGAGATCGAAAATCAATCCAAACCTGCCCTTGTCGCCGAGTGGATCGGCCGTCATTACCTCGGAGATCCCGCCCCATGAGCCTGCCAAAAATCCTGCAAAATCTCGCGCTCCCTGCCGTGGCCTCGCCATTGTTCATCATTTCCAACCCCGATTTGGTCATTGCGCAGTGCAAATCCGGCATTGTCGGGTCGTTCCCTGCCCTGAACGCACGTGAATCCGATGGCGACCCGATCATGCTCGACGCGTGGCTCAAACAAATCACCGAAGAACTTGACCGCCATAATCAGGCCAACCCCGATACCCCCGCCGCCCCCTATGCGGTCAACCAGATTGTGCACCGCTCCAACGCGCGGCTTGATCGCGATCTTGAAATCTGCGCCCGCTGGAAGGTGCCAATCTGGATCACTTCGCTTGGCGCCCAGGTCGCGGTCAATGACGCCGCCCATTCCTGCGGCGGCATCACATTGCACGACGTGATCAACAACCGCTTTGCCCATAAAGCCATTGAAAAAGGCGCGGATGGCCTTATCGCGGTTGCGGCGGGTGCGGGTGGTCACGCGGGCCAACAATCGCCCTTTGCCCTGATCGCCGAAATCCGCGCGTGGTTTGATGGGCCACTCTTGCTTTCCGGGGCCATTTCCACAGGCCGCGCCATTTTGGCAGCTCAGGTCATGGGCGCCGATCTCGGCTATATCGGATCACCATTCATCGCTACAAAAGAGGCCAACGCGGTTGATGCCTACAAACAAATGATCGTCGATTCCACCGCCGAAGATATCGTGACATCGTCGCTATTTACCGGCGTATCCGGTAATTATCTCGGCCCTTCGATCGCCCGTGCAGGCATGGACCCTGCCAATCTTGAAACGGCTGATTCTTCTGCGATGAATTTCTCGTCCGGATCGTCAAAACCCAAATCCTGGAAAGAAATCTGGGGGGCGGGTCAAGGCATTGGCGCGGTCGATAAAATCGCCCCCGCCGCCGATCTGGTGGACCGCCTAAAACGCGAATACGCCATCTCCAAAACAGAAATGAGAGGCCTATAAATGGCACAACCCCTAGAACTGGATATCGCTGCTGTCTCCGCTTGGCTCTCTGATAACCTCGACGGGTTTTCCGGCCCTCTCACGGCAACAAAATTCGCCACAGGCCAATCCAACCCGACCTATCGCCTCATCACGCCAAACCGCGAATTTGTATTGCGCCGCAAACCCCCCGGTGTGCTGCTTAAATCTGCCCATGCGGTTGACCGCGAATTTCGCGTGCAGCGCGCCTTGGCCGAAACGGATGTTCCGGTCGCCAAGATGCGCCTGCTTTGCGAAGACGATACCATCATCGGTTCGATGTTTTACGTCATGGACATGGTTGATGGCCGCGGCTTTGACGACCCGCGCCTGCCCGATGTCGCGGTTGCCGATCGCGGGGCGATCATGGATGAAATGAACCGCGTTTTAGCCGCCATTCATAGTGTTGATATCGCTTCCGTGGGCCTCACGGATTATGGCCCCGAAGGCAATTACTACGAGCGCCAGATTGGCCGCTGGTCCAAACAATATCGCGCCAGCCAAACCGCCGACATCCCCGAAATGGAGGAATTGATGGCATGGCTCGCCACGAATATTCCCGCCGACGACGGCCAACGCACGCTCGTTCACGGGGACTATCGCATTGATAATATGCTGTTTTCCAAGGATGGGCCGCAATGCCTTGCCGTGCTTGATTGGGAACTCTCTACCATTGGTCACCCCTACGCCGATCTGGCCTCGGTGATCATGCAATGGGCAATGCCGGCGGGCAAAGACGGGCGCGGATTACAAGGCGTGGATCGTGCAATCGAAGGCCTATGGAGCGACCAAAAATTCATCGCCACCTATTGCGAACGGCGCGAAATTGACGGCATTGACCGTTTCGGTTTTTACCTCGCGTTTTGCTTTTTCCGCATGGCGGCCATCATCCAGGGCGTTCTCAAACGCGCCCTTGACGGCAACGCATCCGATCCCAAACGCGGCAAGATGCTCGGCGCATATGTGCCGGTATTTGCCGATGCGGGCCTAAAGGCACGCGATTAAATCATAGAACAGGAGAACTACAAAATGACAGAAACCATGCAACGAATTGTTTTGGCAAGCCGCCCCGTCGGCAGCCCGAAACCCGAGAATTTTCGCTTGGAGAGCACCGATATTCCCACCCCCGCGGACGGCGAAGTGGTGGTGAAACTCCACTATATGTCGCTCGACCCTTACATGCGCGGGCGCATGGATGACGCCAAATCATACGCCGCGCCGGTGCCTGTAGGTGGCACTATGGAAGGCGGCTCCGTGGGCGAAGTCATCGCCTCGAATTCCGATAAATTCGCGGTTGGCGACTTTGCATTTGGCATGTTTGGCTGGGCCACACACGGCTGCCTGCCTGCGTCAGAAATGCAGAAACTCAACCCTGCGCACGGACCGATCAAATCCGCCCTTGGTGTGCTCGGGATGCCCGGTTTCACCGGCTGGCTTGGCCTTAACAAATACGGTCGCCCGCAATCCGGCGAAACCCTCGTTGTGGCCGCCGCCACAGGTCCGGTCGGGCAAATGGTCGGGCAACTTGCCAAGCTCAAGGGCCTGCGGGTTGTCGGCATTGCAGGGGGGGCCGAAAAATGCGCGCTCGCTGTCGAGAAATTCGGCTTTGACGCCTGCCTTGATCACCGCGCTTACAGTGACGCAAAATCCCTGCGTGGCGCGTTAAAAGACGCCTGCCCTGACGGTATCGACATCTATTACGAAAACGTCGCTGGCAAGGTTCTCGATGCGGTTCTGCCGATGATGAATGTCGCGGGTCGCATCCCGATTTGCGGCATGATCGCGTGGTATAATCCAGACGCCAGCATGCTTGACGGGCCGGATAACCTACCCAAAATGTGGCGTTCAATTTTGGTTAAACGCCTGTCGGTAAACGGTTTTATCATCTTTGATCACAATGACCGGTATGTTGAATTTCTCAAAGAAGTCGGGCCGATGGTCGCCACTGGAAAGATCGCGGTCGTCGAGGATATCGTTGAAGGTCTGGAAAATGCACCAAAGGCATTCATGGGCCTTTTGGAAGGCAAAAATATGGGAAAACTGATGGTTAAAATCAGCTAACCCGAATTATTCATCAGACTCCGGGTATTTCCTTCCGGCGCACTGGATCGGCCGGGTTGACGGCGGCGTTTTGAACTGAGCTTAGAGTGTGCGTTGAAGGTTGATATCTGGGGGTGTTCGGGCGGCTGATGCCGCGTTGCTCAT
>JAUZRV010000034.1 GCA_030950105.1 Rhodobacterales bacterium
TGAGGGCGGAGTCTGCCTGAAATCAGGGGAGCGGGGTAAAACAGTCGCGAAAGCGGCCGCAAAACGGCTGGTGCCGTGAACCCGAGCGGCAATCGACAACTTCCGCATGCCGAAAGCCATGTTGTTCAGAGTTTCCCTAAAGCAACCCGCGCCACCGCAATACACCCAAAAACAGCGCGGATACGGCCAGCAGGTTCAAGGCCAGAGACCCCAAGAGATTGAGGGCCATTCCTTTGCGCCGGTCAGCGGGATCAATGGTATCAAGATGCGCGGAAAAAGTGGCAAAAGCAGAGGCAAGTTTTACCTCGTCAATTTGGCGCGCCAATTTGGGATGACCGATCAACCCTTGCGCATCGGTGATGACTTTACCGGCCTGCCGAAGTCGACGCGGCAGGCGACGTCCTGCGTGCTTTAGGCGCTTGGTCAATGTCTTGCCACGGGTGCCGAGCTTTTCAAAAAGAAGGTCTTCGAGCCGGGCCACCTGACGTAATAAATCTCGTTCATCAATCACTTGGGCGAATCCTTTGGGCGACCATACCGCTGCGCCGGAATTTGCTCAATAGCTCTGGTAAGGCCGCTGTTGGCGCGCTATCAAATCTCTATGTTGAACATGATTGAATATGCAGGGCCGTCTGGCGATGGTGCGGATGCGCCGGTTTTGTTGATTGTGCACGGGCTTTATGGGTCCGCACGCAATTGGGGCGCAG
The DNA here is from genome assembly GCA_030950105.1 of Rhodobacterales bacterium. Lineage (GTDB taxonomy): Bacteria > Pseudomonadota > Alphaproteobacteria > Rhodobacterales > Rhodobacteraceae > JAUZRV01. Next base: position 708 of record JAUZRV010000034.1, read on the forward strand.
TGGCCAAGCGGCTGGCCAAGAACCGGCGGGTGGTTTCGGTGGATATGCGAAATCATGGGGCAAGCCCTTGGTATAATACACATTCTTACCAGGATATGGCGGATGATTTGTCCGAGATCATAACCGATCTTGGTGGAAATGTGGATGTTATGGGCCATTCTATGGGGGGCAAGGCGGCGATGGTTTGCGCGCTACAATCGCCCGCGTTGGTGAACCGTTTGATTGTCGTGGATATCGCGCCGGTCGCCTATACCCACAGTCAGCTCTCCTATATTTCAGCGATGCAAGCGGTCGATCTTGCTACGGTGCAAAAGCGTTCGGATGTGAGCGAAATGCTTGCCGAATATGTAGATGATCCGGCGCTCATTTCGTTTTTTGCGCAATCGGTCGATGTCGCGGCAAAGCGATGGCGGCTTAATCTCGAAGTGCTTGCCGATCAGATGCCGTTGATCATGGGGTTCCCCGAGGTGTCCGGTGTATTTGAAGGCCGCACCTTGCTTTTGACCGGCGGGCAATCGCCCTATGTCACCCGCAATCACCGCAGCGCCATCAAGACGTTTTTCCCCCAGGCACGTTTCGCCAGCATCAAAGGGGCGGGGCATTGGCTGCATGCCGAAAAACCACGCGAAGTGATCGCGACTGTCGACGCATGGCTTGGGGGCTGATCCTGAGCGCGGAGTTCCGACTAGCCCGAATTATTCATGAAGCGGCGTAAATCGTTTGGCGGGCGTAGATCAAGCTGTT
>JAUZRV010000340.1 GCA_030950105.1 Rhodobacterales bacterium
CCGCTTCTTCTTGTAGGCCTGCTCAAGTGACGAAAAACTCTGCTGTTTCAATGCCAATTCTCCCGTAAGTGCTGCCAGAATTATAGCACGGAAATCAGGGCTTTGTTCAGAGATTCCTTGATTTGGCGACATCTTTTTCAAATGTCTGCGCGGCCAACTTCAAACCCTCGACCGTCGTTAGATAGGGGAAAATCATTGCCCCGAGATCATCATAGGTCATGCCCGCCTTTAGGGCCATTGCCGCGGTTTGAATACTGTCGGATCCTTCGGGGGCAAGGATATGCGCGCCAAGTAATTTCTTGCTATTTTTATCAGCCACCAGTTTGATTAACCCGCGTGTATCACGTGCGGCCAATGCGCGTGGCACATGTTCCAGCGGTAAAACCGAGGTCAGCGTTTCGATACCTTGTGCATTTGCCGCCGCTTCGGTCATGCCAACGCTGGCCACCTGCGGATCGCAAAACACAACGGCGGGCATGGTGGAATTATCATATACCAAACCCGCGCCAGTCATCGCATTTTTAGCCGCGATTTTGGCCCCGTAGGCCGCCATATACACAAATTGGTCCCGCCCTGTGGCATCTCCGGCGGCATAGACATGCGCAACGGTGGTCCGCATTTGGGCGTTGGTTACGATGCCGCCGCGTTTATCGGTTTTGATCCCGGCAATATGAAGCCCGAGATTGTCGGTGTTGGGAACCCGCCCCGTGGTTAGCAATAACCGCTCGGAGGCAACCACAACCGGCTTACCGTTTTGACGGCTGTGCAAAATCACCCGTTCGTTGGATCGCTCAAACCGTTCGTAGGTCAGCCCCCCCCAAACAGTGATGCCTTCATCGGCGAAATATTCGGTCAGGGCCGCCCTAATTTCCGGCTCGGCCTCGGGCAACAATCCGCGACGGGTCACAATGGTGACCTTGGCCCCCGCACGCGCGCATATTTGCGCCAGTTCCACCCCGATATAACCGCCGCCCATAATCGTAAGAGAGGTCGGCAAAACCTCCAGCCCAAGCGCGCTGGTGCTGTCCAGCCAATCCACATTTTCAAGCCCGTCAATATCCGGAATATGCGGGCGCGATCCAGTGGCGATGATGGTTTTTCCGGCTTTGATAACCTTTCCGTCAACCGCAACGCTACCATCGGCCTGAAACTGTGCAGCACCCTCAACGTAAGTGACAGCATCGTAATTGGGCAGAACATCAATATATTTTGCGGCGCGCAAGTCATCCACCAAGGCCTGCTTCTGGCGCACCACGGCGGCCCAATCAGTCACTTTGGCAGAGGCTTCGATCCCGTCAAACCTGTCAACCGCACGCGCGGAATGTATGATCTCGACCGCGCGGATCATTGCCTTGGACGGCACACATCCGACATTGACACAGGTGCCACCAATGGTGCCATGCCCGATCAACGCAACACGCGCGCCATCATCGGCAGCCGTAATTGCCGCCGAAAACCCCGCCGACCCTGCACCGATAACCAGCAGATCAAAATCGCCTTTCGGGGTCTCGCCGTCACAACAATCTTTCATTTTGGGATTCCTTAAATGTCCTGACATTGGCGAACAAAAAGCTCTGTGGTCTGTTCAGCAGCAGCCCCCGTCATCGCCTCAAGACTCTGCTTCAATCACAGCCGCGTCATACCCGGCAGAGGCCGATGCGTCGGCAATGTCATCCGCGCTGGTTATGTCGTCATCAAACACCACCAAGGCGGTGCGCGCGTTTGAATCGGCGGTGACCGAAATAACGCCTTCGACCCCGCCCATTGCGGATTCAACAATGAACGGGCAACTCGCGCAATACATGCCGGGCACATCGAATGTTACGGTTTGTTCGGCGGCCCACATCGGGGTGGCAAGCATAAAACCAACCAAAGCAAAGGCAGGGGATGAAATTTTCATAAGAGGCTGATTCAATACTTTATGATTGATGTCAGTGCTTTGCGATCCTCCTTGTGAGAGTTCGAATGTGGGCGATGAGTATCCATGCCTTTGAACTCTCGATTGATTTCTCCCAATCTTTGGCCAATCTGCGGCAACGG
>JAUZRV010000341.1 GCA_030950105.1 Rhodobacterales bacterium
GGCGGCATTCATCGCTGGGCGGTAAAAGCCCCTTGGCTTTCGAACGAAAGGCCGCTTAAATGAGTTGAGAGACCGGAACGTAATCGCGACAAGACCAATAACCGCGCAAAGGCAGTCGAGATCATCGCGGCAGAACGATAATCCCACTTTCTCTGAATCACCCTGACTAAAATCGACCAGACTGGACCTGCGCCAATTATTCGTGTACCTGATTGATCGCCTTGGCATAATCGCTTCGTTTTATAGACGTTGAGGGCCTTTGGTGTGGTAATTATTGGGGAATGAAGATGATCCAACGGTATCTATTTTCGGCATTTTTCTGGTTGGCAGTATCTGTTATGCTGACACATTCACTGGCGGAATCTCCGTCTGATCAACTTTTGCGCCAAGAGCAAAAAGGGTTAGGTCGCGTCGCGTCAAAGCTCATCGAGCAAAGCCTGTCGGCGAGCGCGGTGTCAGGTTCGATCACATATTCGCGTGAATGGTTGTCAGCGCATCCTGTGGCTCGTGGGGGCGCGCAATGGGCGTGCCTTTCCGAAGCGCTCTATTTTGAGGCCCGTGGCGAGAGCGTCAAAGGACAGTTTGCAGTGGCCGAAGTGATCCTCAACCGGGTGGCCAGCACGCGGTATCCGAATTCGGTTTGCGGCGTGATCAATCAGGGAACCGGACGCAAATTTGCCTGCCAGTTTACCTATACTTGTGACGGGCGCGCCGAAGTGATCAACGAAGCCGCCGCCTATGCACGGGTTGGTAAGGTCGCCAAAATGATGCTTGATGGTGCGCCGCGTAACCTTACCAAGGGCGCCATGTTTTATCACACGGTTAATGTGAACCCGAAATGGGCCCGTGTCTTTACCCGCACGGCGACGATTGGTGTGCACCATTTTTACCGCCGCTCAACCCGCACCGCGAGTAATTGATTCGCCTCTATCAAGCCCTTTTAATGGATTTCTTGGTCGAATAAAAAGCGGTCAAACAGGGGAATGCGCCGCAATTCGCCCCTATCGTGCCGGAATGTTGATTGTAATAGCCGCACTTTGGGTTAAACGTCTTATTCATTTTGGATGAATTCGATTGAAGGACAGGCAAATGAGCAATGAAATCCGGTTGGCTTTCGAACACCCTTCAGAGCGTTCGCACGCAATGTCGGACGACAAATCGGGGGGCGTCCCCCTTGACCGGATTTCGCTGCGTGACCATATCGTCGAGGTTGAAATTGGCGCTTTTCAAGTTGAACGTGGCATCAATCAACGCATTTGCTTCAACATCGTTGTCGAAGTTCGCCCCGTAGCGCAATCGGTTGATGATGATGTCGATCGCATCCTGTCCTATGACAAAGTCACCGAAGCCATTGCCGCCGAGCTTGCCGATGAGCGACTGAACCTGCTTGAAACATTGGCGGAACGTATTGCGGAACGCATTTTGCTTGAACCGCAAGCGCTTAGAGTGTTTGTGCGGATTGAAAAACTTGATCGCGGACCGGGTGCTCTCGGGGTTGAAATCGTGCGTGCCAATGATGACATATCTTCGCGCGATAACGAGGCGCAAACCGAAGAAAAACCGCACCCGATAATGGTTTTTCTGTCCAATGACGCCATTTCATCACACCATCTTTCCGGTTGGCTGGATCAGTTGCAAAATCCACCTGCCCCGGTCATTCTGTGTGTCGGTCTGGGCGAGAACGCCGTTCCGGTTTCTGGTGCGCCTCTGGCGCAGCGCCGCATTGATTTGTTGGCTATTGAACAAAATGCGTGGGTTTTGGCAGGTCGGGATGCGCGGTGTGTCGTGGTCGAAACCCGGACCGAGCTTGATTGGGCCATGAAGAACGGACAAATTAGCGTTTGGGCACCGTCAAAAATAATTCTGGATGCGGTTGATGCCCCGCCTGCCCATGGTGGCGAAAACGGTGTGGATTTGGCGCTTTGGCTGGCGACCCATGTTGAGGCTGCACAATTGATTACGATTGGCGCTCAAATGCCCGAAACTGGTAAAACACCGATCAAACAGGCGGAAATCCACCAACAGCTTCTGTGAAACCCTTGCCAAACTTATGGTGATCACCCATGCACGATCGTATGTCTGCCCAGAAAAACCGCTCTTATTTTCGACCGATTGCGCAACTTGGCCCGATCCGTCCCGACGGGTGCCACCAACTCGCAAATGGGCCGTGCTGGTTTACCCACATCGAAAAAATTGAACGGGATCAAGCGCCTATCGTGATCGACGCCGCGCAAATCCCGCCCGGGGTTTTGACGCGCCTTACATCTGCGCGCGCACCTGTTTGTGGTCTCGGCCTTGATCGACCGGTTATCATGGGCATCCTTAACGTTACCCCGGATAGTTTTTCCGATGGTGGCCGATTTATGGCCCCTGATACAGCGTTGGAACATGCCCGCCTGATGGTGCGAAATGGCGCGGATATCGTGGATATTGGCGGAGAATCAACGCGTCCCAACGCCAAAACGGTTTCCATAGAGGACGAGATTGCGCGCACCGCGCCGGTTATTGCCGCACTTGTTGGTGCCCTTGATGCGCCCGTGTCGATTGATACCCGCAAGTCTGCTGTCGCGCACGCTGCTCTTGATGCGGGGGCCAAAATGTTAAACGACGTCGCCGCCTTTACCTTTGATCCGGCTCTTGCCGGTTTGGCCGCACAATCGAAGATTCCTGTTTGCCTGATGCATGCGCAGGGTGATCCGCAAACCATGCAGGACGCCCCCTATTACGATGATGTTTTGCTCGATGTATACGACTTTCTCGAAGACCGGATCACCGTGGCCGAGGCCGCAGGGATACCGCGCGACCGGATAATTGTAGATCCCGGTGTTGGATTTGGGAAAACAACGCAGCATTGCCTAAATCTCTTGCAACGCATAAGTTTGTTTCATACGCTGGGTTGCACTATTTTATTAGGTGTTTCTCGTAAGAGATTTATTGGTGAGATTTCGCAAACTCCGTTGGCGCAGGATCGTGCGTCAGGGTCAATTTCGGTGGGACTCGCAGCATTAGACCAAGGTGTGCAAATATTGCGGGTGCATGATGTGGCCGAAACCAGACGGGCGATTGACCTTTGGCAAGCCGTCAAAACATCAACACTTGCGACAAGTGATTAAGGAAGCAAAATGAGCGGAAAACTATTTGGCACCGATGGTGTGCGCGGCACGGCAAACACCTATCCGATGACCACGGAAATGGCTCTTAAAATTGGTGCGGCGGTGGGCCGGTATTTCCGGCGTGACCAGTCGGCTGCGCACCGGGTGGTGATTGGCAAGGATACGCGGCTTTCGGGTTATATGTTTGAAAACGCGTTGGCTGCGGGCCTGACCAGCACCGGAATGAATGTGTTGTTGTTGGGACCGGTGCCGACACCCGCGGTTGGAATGTTGACCACGTCGATGCGCGCCGACCTCGGGGTGATGATTTCGGCAAGTCATAATCACGCCCATGACAACGGCATCAAATTTTTTGGCCCAGACGGCTTTAAGCTTTCCAACAAGGCCGAAGCGGAAATAGAAGCATTGGTCATCTCCGGTGTCGAGCCGGCGCAATCTCAAAATATCGGGCGTGCAAAACACATTTATGACGGGCGTTTCCGCTATGCCGAACGGGTGAAATCAACTCTGACCGCCGATGTGCGCCTTGACGGGATCAAGATCGTGATAGATTGCGCCAATGGTGCCGCTTATCGCGCCGCACCCGAGATTTTATGGGAATTGGGCGCCGAAGTTATTCCCGTCGGGACCGATCCCAACGGCCATAATATTAACGAAAATTGCGGCTCGACCAAACCGCAGGTCGCCGCCGAAGCGGTGGTTGCCCACGGGGCCGATCTTGGGATTTGCCTTGATGGTGATGCCGACCGGGTGATTATTATCGACGAAACCGGACATGTCGCGGATGGTGATCAAATAATGGCATTGCTTGCGACACGGTGGGCCAAAGACGGGCGGCTTCATGGTGGCGCACTTGTTGCGACGGTGATGTCCAATCTGGGGCTTGAAAGGTATCTCGACGGGCAGGGTTTGCGGCTTGAACGCACTAATGTCGGTGATCGCCATGTGGTCGAGCGGATGCGCATGGGTGGTTTTAATCTGGGCGGGGAACAATCGGGTCATATTGTGATGACTGATTTTGCCACAACCGGTGACGGGCTTATGGCCGGTCTACAATTTGTGGCCGAAATGGTGCGTTCGGGAAGGCCTGCAAGCGATCTCGTGCATAGCTTTGACAAAGTTCCGCAACTTCTTGAAAATGTTCGATATAGCCGTGAACAGATGCCATTGGATGACGCCCGTGTGCAAGCGGCTATTGCCCAGTCCGAGGCCGATCTTGCCCGCAACGGCCGCCTGCTTATTCGCAAGTCCGGCACCGAACCATTGGTGCGGGTGATGGCCGAATGTGAAGACGAAGCGCTATTGCGGCGCGCGGTTGCCTCGGTGGTTAATGCCGTTGAGGAAGCCGTGCGCGTATAAGGTATTGCTGCGCAAATAGCCGAACCCGATGGCTACGTTAAAGGGAGAAAACAATGAAGTCGCTTTTAATTGCCACTCTTGTTTTGATTGCTGGATCCGGTTTCGCGCAGGCAAAAATGTCGGCTCAACTGCTGTCACCATGGGACGGAAAACGCGTGCCTGCGGGGCAAAACTGCACGTTGGACGGCGGCCAAGGATCAACACCACCGATTAAACTAAGCGGCTTGCCCAAGGGCACTGTGACAATAATTGTGGAATATAACGACAAAAGTTACGCACCGCTTTCGAGCGGCGGCGGACATGGCGTGATCGGTTATCCGTAAGCGATGCGCAGAGGCCGTCCATTTTTGATCTTTCCCGCCGACGGGTATGCTGATCTTTTCCTCAAGATCAGAAACTTGGAGGGGAGCTACAAATGGAGCAACATTTGTTAGTGGAGCCAGTGGGCACCACAAATA
>JAUZRV010000342.1 GCA_030950105.1 Rhodobacterales bacterium
CTAGAGCAGCGCGTTTCATTAATCACGTTGGGCGTGCGCGATATGGCGGGGATGGCGGCGTTTTACGAGGCGCTTGGATGGGGGCGTGTGGATAGCGCTGACGGGGTAATTGCGTTTGATTTGATCGGTCAAACACTGGGATTATATCCGTTGCAGGCCCTGGCCGACGACGTTGGTGTGCCGGTCGAGAGCCTTGGGCGCGGGGCAATGACATTAGGGCATAATGTGCGCGAAAAAGGCGATGTGGCGGCGGTTCTGGATTTGGTCAAGGCGGCAGGGGGCCAAGTGTTGAAACCTGCGCAGGACGTATTTTGGGGCGGGCATCACGGGTATTTTTCCGACCCTGAAGGGCATCTCTGGGAGGTGGCGTTTAACCCGTTTTCGCCGATGCGCAAAGACGGCGCGTTTCGATGGAACGGGTATTAAGGCAGGTGTGATGCGCAAACCGGCGAGCATGTGGAGCCTTGAAACACTGGGGCGGGTGCGCCTGTCCAAGCATTTTTTCATGCGGGATTTTCTATATTCGGAGATAGGGAATTTTTACGGGATGCCCAATATCCCCGATGATCCCGATCTGGAGATTTACAATGGGCGGCAGTTGTGTGCGCAGCTTCTTGATCCGATGCAGGACACATTCGGGCGTATCGCGATTCGGTCGGGGTATCGCAGCCCGACGTTGAACCGGTTTGGTAATGAAAACCGGCTTAATTGCGCAAAAAACGAGGCCAACAACGGGCATCATATCTGGGATGGGCCGGAAAAAGGGGTGAACGGGGCCGGGGTTACTGTGGTGATCCCGTGGTTTGCAGATCAATATGACGCGGGGCGGAATTGGCGCGATCTGGCGTGGTGGATACATGATCATTTGCCATATTCGCACCTGTGGTTTTTTCCAAAACTGGCGGCATTTAATATTTCGTGGCGGGCCGATCCCTTGCGCACCATATCGAGTTATATTGCACCAAAGGGCAAATTATTGGCGGTCGGGGCGACGCCGGAAATCGGTTTGGCGCAGCGTCGCAAGATGTATCGGGATTTCCCACCGTTTCGCGCGATCAAGACCCCATAAGGGCGGTTGACGGGGCGGCGTGTTTAAGCGAGTTGTAAGCGCAAGAGGAAGGCATAATAATGATTGAACCGCTGGTTTTTCTGCCCGGAATGATGTGTGATACGCGGCTTTTTGCGCCGCAATTACGCGATCTTGGCGTGGACATGGGGGTGATGGTCGCGCCAATCACCCAAGGTGAGCGGATCGAAGAAATTGCCTCGAATGTTCTTATGGTTGCGCCCAATAGATTTGCGCTTGCCGGTCTGTCGATGGGCGGGATTGTGGCGATGGAAATTCTGCGGCGCGCGCCGGAGCGGGTGACGCGGGTGGCATTGATGGACACCAATCCGTTGGCCGAAACGCCCAAATCCGCGGCATCTTACGAGCCGTTGATTGTGGGGGCACGCGCCGGTCGTTTGAACGAAGTTATGCGCATGATGATGCAGCCGGATTTCCTTGCGCCGGGGCCGGGGCGGGCCGAGGTTCTGGCACTTGTTGCGCTGATGGGGGAAAACCTTGGGGCGGATGTTTTTGTGCGTCAGGTGCGGGCGTTGCAACGGCGGCGCGACTATCAGGCCACATTGCGTAAATGCAAGGTTCCGGCACTGATCCTATGTGGAGAGCATGACGGTTTGACGCCGGTGAAACGGCACAAATTTATGGCCGAATTACTGGCTTATGCCCACCTTGAAATTATCAGTGACGCCGGACATTTGCCGACTTTGGAACAACCCGAGGCGGTCACACGGGTGTTGCGTGATTGGATGACACAACCGTTTGTCCTTCGTTAACGTCAATATTACCCTGTAATTTTAAAAGGTTGCCTGTTGGCGATAGGGCACCGTTACGGTGGTGTGAGGCGCTGTTAATTCCTTATTGATATTTCCCTTCCATCCGGGCCGATGCGCCTCTGGGTATGAGTTTATGGCGAAAATCATTCACGCGTTTTGGGGCGGGTTTATCCGGTTCAAAGCGTTTTGTGGAAAGGGACTTTTTATGAATAAGGCAATTACTGATGGTGTGCTATTGATGCCGCCGGCGTTTGAAAACGGGCTTGATGTATGGTCAAGTGGCGATGGGACGCCCGGATCAGACACGTATGACGGAAATTTAAATGCGGCTTTTGTTCCGGCGGATCAGGATTTTGGTGGTTGTCTGGAAGTGTTGAAAGCCGACACCACGCAGAAGCTGCGTTATATGGGGGAAACGCCGCTTTTGCCCGGATGTTATTTGCGAATTACGGCGCGTATCAAGGCGGTGAGCGGTAATATTCCCAATGTGCGCATTGCCGGTTGGGCCGGTGGTGCGGGCGGCGTGCATGTTACCGGCCTTACCGAATTTGGACCGCAAACCACATTGACGACATACGGCCAAATCGTTGAGGTTTCCGCGATTGTGGGTGCGGGATTGCGCACAGGTGTGGATATGGTTTGGGGGGCCGCACCGCTATATGGGCATTTTGGTCTCGATTTGACCGGGGCCAATGGCGGGGTTGTGCGGATTGACGACATCGTCGTGGAAGACATTACGTCGGTGTATTTGCGCGATATGATGGCGATGGTCGATGTGCGTGATTATGGCGCTATCGGGAATGGCACTACAGATGATCGGGCTGCTTTTGTAGCGGCAGATGCGGACGCAAATGGCCGTCGGGTGATGGTGTCGGAAGGCACATATTTCTTGGGCGATAGTATGACGTTCGACAATCGTGTGCAATTCGAGGGCACGGTGGTTATGCCGACGGATAAAATCCTTTCGTTGACTAAAAACTTTGATTTACCGGCCTATATTGATGCGTTTGGCAACGAAGAACTGGCGTTCAAGAAGGCATTTCAGGCGCTGTTGAACAATTCGGATCATGAATCTCTCGATTTGGGGGGACGCCGGATTTATGTGACCGAACCGATAGATATGCAGGCGGCGGTCGCCAATAAAAACAGCTATGCCACCCGTCGCCATATCAGCAATGGACAATTCGAGGCGGCGACAAACGGGAATTGGGCGGATGAGGTTGCAACGTCGCAAGCGACCTATAATCCAAGCAGTAACAGAACACTGACGAATGTAGTGAATGTCGCGAATGTGCCAGTTGGCACGTTGGTTGAAGGCAACGGGGTTGGGCGCGAGGTTTACGTGCGCTCTAAAAACGTTGCAGCACAGGAAATTACCCTGAGTTTGCCGCTATATGGTGCTTCCGGCACCCAGAATTATACGTTTACGCGGTTCAAGTATTTGTTGGATTTCAGCGGCTTTTCGCAGCTGAGCAAATTTTCAATGTCGGATATCGAGTTTCAGTGCTCAAGCGTTTGTAGCGGTGTTTTGTTGCCGCCTACTGCGACCGCGCTGCATTTCAAGGACAGCTATTTTACGCGCCCAAAAGACCGTTGTATTACAGCGCATGGCGATGGTGATCAGGGTATGATCATTGATCGCTGTCAGTTTTTATCCGATGAAAGCAGCAAGTTAAGTCAGGATCGCACGTCGATTGTTTTGAATGCGAACGCCAATGATATCAAGCTTCGTAACAACCGCGTGGTGCATTTCCGACATTTTGCGGTAATTGGTGGGTCTAACGCATTGGTTACCGGCAACCACTGGTTTCAGGGGGATACCGCAGCAGCGGGTATTCGCACCGCCGGCGTGGTATTTTCGCAATTGAATTGTCGGGCGATTGTGAACGGGAACTACATTGATAATGCGTCGATTGAATGGACAAATGAACATGATCAAGCACCGGAATTTGTGTCTGAATTGTCGTTTAGCGGTCTGAATGTTTCGGACAATACGTTTTTGTCGTCACATGTCGCACCGTGGTTTTCATTTTTGATTGTTAAGGAAACTCTGAACAACATGGCTTTCGGCATGCGGAAGTTGTCGATTGCCGCTCGAGTTCACGGCACCAGCCGTTTTGCGGCCGCTTTCGCGACTGTTTTACCCCGCTCCCCTGATTACAGGCAGACTCCGCCCTCAAG
>JAUZRV010000343.1 GCA_030950105.1 Rhodobacterales bacterium
CTTGCATAGCGACCAAAATCTCGGTCATATTTGCGGCGGGTGATTTCAGTCCAAGCCATCGTGATCTCCTTCGAATCTTGTCAATCCGATTGAAACACAGCTTATTGAAATCACTCAATTAGTTTCCGATCAGCCTCTAAATCACTGTGGGTTTTTTCAATCAACCGTTCGGCGCATTTGTTGAGCATGGCATTGTTAATCGCCTCCTCGATGCTGGCAAATGCGTTGCCTGAACTAGAGGTGAAACCGTTGAACCAAGTGGTCATATCATTGGCCATCTTCCAGTAGTTTTCCGAAAGAGCGGTGAGAGAGCCACCGGCGGGCTCCAGGCGGGATGCATGCAGGCGCATATTGGTCGGGATAGAGCCGATTGCCTCAAATTGATCTGCAAGTGTCGCCATGAACCCTTGCAATTCGGTGACGGCGGCAACGATGCTTTTGAAGGTTGTAACGCTGCGATCCCGCGCACGTTCAATCGCGCGGTCCATAAATAGCAATTCTTCGGCGAGGGCGTGAGTGGCAAAGGAACTATAGTCGGGAAAGCCCTGCCCTTTTAACACCTCAATCAAGGCCTGCGAACTTTGTTCGGGGGAATTTCCGTCGGGACCTTCTTTGGCGCGCAAATCGGCATAAATTTCGGATATTTGCGCAAAAACCGGGCTGCTTGGTTTGATGCGCAGGGAAATATAGCCGTCACTGGTCGGCAAGGCGATGGCGAATACCCAGTAATACAGGCCATCTTTGGCCTGATTCATGACGTAGGCGCCGATCGGTTCGCCCTTGTTCAGGGTGTCCCAGAACAGCCAGAAGACGCCCTTTGGCATATCTGGGTGGCGGATGGTTTTGTGAGGGGCATTTATCAATTCTCCCCAGGAGTAGGCCGAAACGCGGCGGAAAACTTCGTTGCCAGCCAAGATAATGCCGCGCTTGTCAGTGCGCGAATAGAAGGTTTCGGCCAATCGAAACGGGGCTTCGCCAGTTGCGGGGCGGTTTTCTATCCGCTTTTCAATAAAACTCATGGCCCTATCCTCGATGTTGTTCCGTTACTGTAGGATCATCTACTTTAATGCTTTGATAACACGCGTATTTGCCAATATTATCGAATTGCAATTTTCGATGTCTTCAATGTTTTTCTCGGCTGTTTTCTGGAAACGTTCAAAATGGCTGATGATGTCAATCAAACTTTCGCCTCCGGTCGGAAGGCCCGCACTTTCAATTTTGCACATGACACGGGTGGTGTTCAGTCCGAGGATATGGCGGCGCAGGACATCAATTGTTGCGGCAATTGATTTGGATGCCTGTTCAGTTTGAAGAAGGCCTTCAATCGAATGTTTGTGGTATTGCGCAGCCAACAACACAATTCGATCCCGTTCTGTTTCGATCTCGAAGCCGGTCAATTTACGTCGTTCTTGCGAAAATTGAACGGATGTCTCGCGCAAGATGCGGGTTGCACATTTTAGCAGCATCGCGTGGTTAATGGCCGATTGAATGGTTTCAAAAGCGTTGCCGGAACTGGCAATGAAACCACCAAACCAAGTGGTCATTTCATCCGACATTTTCCAATAGTTTTCCGAGAGCGCGCTTAGGGGACCACCCGACGGTTCCAGACGCGACGCGAGGATGCGCAGATTGGTCGGGATGGTGCCGATGTCTTCAAAAAATTCGGCAAGTTTTGATGTGCCGGTTTTCAGGTCGGTTACAGATTTTGAAATTTCTTTGAAGCCGAGGACAGAACGATCCGGCGGGTTGCCACATTTTTGATCCATCGAGATGATTTCTTCGCCAAGGACATGGGTTTCGAAAGCAGCATAATCGGGAAATCCCAGCTCAACGAGCATTTCAAGCAGGGCCGCCGCGCTTTCCTCGGGGGATAGGCCCTGTTCAATTTCACGCTGAAGCAAGGTCGCATAGGTTTTTTCGATGGTGGCCAAAATTCCGCAACTTGGTTTTATGCGAACCGAGAGAAACCCGTCTTCAATGGGCAGGACAATGGCAAGAACCCAGTAATGCAACCCGTCTTTGGCGAGGTTTTTAACGTAGGCGGCGATAGGGTGCCCGCGTTGAATGGTGTCCCACAAGAGATGGAACACACCCTTTGGCATGTCAGGGTGGCGGATGATTTTATGGGGTGCGCCAACAAGATCATCCCAAGTATAGGCAGAGACGCGGCGGAAAATGTTATTTCCTGCAAGGATAATACCGCGATCATCAGTGCGCGAAAAGAAGGTTTCGCCCACTTCAAACGGTGCTTCGCCCTCGGAAGGGCGGTTTAGGTCACGTCTTTCAACAAAGCTCATTTCAGGCCGCCATAATTGCAGGCACTTGCTGCCCTTTCCCATGCTCCTAATGGAAATTTATTTACGAACACCTAAGCCGCAACAGGATTGTAGCAGAAATAGCCACGCAAGTATGGAGCAAGGCAAAGTGCAAAGCGGGCTTAAACCTGTGAATGGTGTAGGTGCGCGCGCGGGATGTCCCTATGGGGTGAAGGCATTTCATCCACAACTTATTGTAGTTATCCACAATTTATTGCTTTACAGAGGGCGGCGCTGCGCTCTAGCTATATCTTGTGGGCAAATTGGGGGGAAACCCCTGCCCATGGTATTGGCATCTAAAGATATGGGATAAAACCTGTAAGAGATGCAGACGCGACAGTGAGGTGATAACATGTCCTTGAACGAGCAGTTTTTTGGCGACGAAATACACCCGATTGATATGGCGCAACATCTTGCCGAAAATCATGATTGGGAGTTCGAGCGCACCGACGACAACCAGATTTCTATGGCGGTCGAGGGCCAGTGGCGCACCTATTCGGTGACTTTGGCGTGGTCGGATTATGATGAAACCCTGCGCATGGTTTGCACCTTCGAGATGGAGCCGCCCGAGCGGAAAATACCGGCGCTTTATCACGCGCTCAATGTGATCAACGATCAATGTTGGTCTGGATCGTTCACCTATTGGGCGGTGCAGAAATTGATGGTGTATCGGTATGGTCTCGTGTTGGCGGGCGGGCAGGTTGCCGGACCCGAACAGATTGACACGTTGATCAATTCGGCCGTCGACAATTGCGAACGGTTTTATCCGGCGTTTCAATTGGTGGTCTGGGGCGACCGCACGCCGGAAGACGCGTTGCAAGTTGCCATTGCAGAGACCTACGGGCGCGCGTAACACTTCCCTAAACGGGAGGATTTATCATGGATATGAATAAGGTTGCACAAGGCGGGATGGTTTTGCTGGGCTGTGGCAAGATGGGATCGGCGATGCTTGCCGGATGGGTGCGCGACGGATTGCCGGTGGCATCGGTTTGGGTGGTTGATCCGTATCCGTCCGATTGGCTCAAGGCGTCGGGGGTTCATATCAATGAAGCGTTGCCCGCAAATCCGGCGATTGTTCTGATCGCGGTCAAGCCACAAATGATGGCCGAGGCATTGCCGGTATTGACGGCGATGGGCAATGGCGAAACATTGTTCCTCTCGGTGGCGGCGGGCACGACGATTGCGTATTACGAAGGTGTTTTGGGGGCGAAAACGCCGATTATTCGCGCCATGCCCAACACACCGGCCGCGATTGGCCGCGGGATTACCGCGATTGTGGGCAATGGTGTCGCGCGCGCGGACCATATGGATATGGCCGAGGGATTGTTGCTGGCAATCGGACAGGTTGTGCGCTTGGCAAACGAGGCACAAATTGATGCGGTGACGGGCGTAAGCGGGTCGGGTCCGGCCTATGTTTTTCATCTGATTGAAACATTGGCGGCTGCGGGTGAAGCACAAGGATTATCGGCGGAAATGGCGATGCAATTGGCCAAGGCGACGGTGGCGGGCGCGGGGGCACTGGCAGAGCAAGCCGAAGAAACACCGACGCAATTGCGGATAAATGTGACAAGTCCAAACGGCACCACGCAAGCCGCGCTTGCGGTTTTGATGGATGAAGATCGCGGATTTCCGGCGTTGGTGCCGCGTGCCGTGGCGGCGGCAGTGGATCGGTCAAAGGAGTTGGCGGGTGGCTGATATAACTTTTGATGATTTTCTAAAGGTTGATATTCGCGTTGGGCGGGTGCTGCGGGCTGAACCGTTTCCCGAGGCGCGCAAACCGGCGATCAAGCTGTGGATTGATTTTGGCGGCGAGATTGGCGAGAAAAAAACATCGGCGCAGATCACCGATCACTATAGGCCCGAGGGGTTGATCGGGCGGCAGGTGATGGCAGTGGTGAATTTTCCACCCCGCCAGATCGGGCCGTTCATGTCCGAGGTTCTGGTGCTGGGAACGTCCGATGCACAGGGGGCGATTGTGTTGGTGGCGCCGGATCAGGACGTGCCAAATGGCGGGGCGATGCATTGATGGGATCAGCGAAGAAGGTATATATATCAAGGGCTTTGCCAGATGATGTGATTGCGCCTGCGCGTGCGGAATTTGATGTAACAGTGCGCGATAATACGGCCCCGATGACGGTCAATGAAGTGATTTCTGCGTTGCAGGGGTATGATGCGATTTTGCCAACGCTGGGCGATCAGTTTTCGGCAGATGTGTTTGCGGATGCGGGCGAAATCCGGTGTAAGATTCTGGCGAATTTCGGGGTCGGGTATAATCATATTGATGTCGCAGCGGCGGCGGCGCACGGGATAACCGTGACCAATACGCCCGGCGCCGTGACCGATGCAACGGCCGATATTGCCATGACGTTGATGTTGATGAGCGCGCGCCGGGCGGGCGAAGGTGAACGTCTGGTGCGGGCGCAAAAATGGGCGGGGTGGCATCCTACGCAATTGTTGGGGCTGCATTTGAGCGGTAAAACCGTCGGAATTATTGGCATGGGACGGATCGGGCAGGCGATTGCACGGCGTTGCCATTTCGGGTTCGGTATGGACGTGGTGTATTTCAATCGCTCGGTGAAAGAATTGCCGTTTGTCGCGACAAAAACCGCGACGCCTGCCGCGCTGGCAGCGGTTGTCGATGTTGTGGTGTTGGCGATGCCGGGCGGTGTCGAAACCCACCATTTTATCGGTGCCGATGTGTTTTCAGCGATGAAACCGAGCGCGCATTTTATCAATATTGCGCGTGGCGATATTGTTGACGAGGGCGCGTTGATGGACGCGCTTGAGGCCGGTGAAATTGCCGGTGCCGGCCTTGATGTTTATGAATTCGAACCGCAAGTTCCCGAGCGTCTGCGGGTTATGGAAAACGTGACCCTGTTGCCGCATATGGGCACAGCGGCGCTTGATGTCAGGATCGGCATGGGGATGATGGCGTTTGACAACTTGAAGACGTTTTTTGACGGAGAAACGCCGCCAAACTGCGTTTAAAGGGCCTGATTTGCGGGGTTTCTCTTGACCTCGGGCGGCGGACAGGGTGATCTGTTTGCCAATCTGTCAGGAGATTTTTAATGTTTCAGCCCGTCCTTAGCGGCACCGGTGTTTTCACCCCGTCCGAAAGCGTGAGCAACGACGAATTGGTGGTGGCGTTCAACGCCTTTGTGGAGTTGTTTAACGCGCAAAACGCCGATGCGATTGCCGTGGGGGAAATAGAGGCGAAAGCGCAGTCTTCGAGCGAATTTATATTCAAGGCGTCCGGGATCGAGCGACGGTATGTAATGAATAAATCGGGGCTTCTGGACCCTGAGATCATGCACCCGTCATTGCGCCAGCGTAGCGATGACGAACCGGGAATCATGGCGGAAATGGCGGTCGATGCCTGCACCAAAGCATTGGCGGTGGCGGGGATTGACGCCAGTGAAATTGACCTTGTGATCTGTGCCGCGTCCAATCACGAACGGGCATACCCCGCGATTTCCATTGAAATACAACAGCTTATGGGGATGCAAGGGTTTGGCTTTGATATGAATGTGGCCTGTTCATCGGCGACATTTGGTATCCAAACCGCAAGCGACATGGTGCGCAGCGGATCGGTGCGCCGTGCAATTGTGGTGAACCCCGAGATTTGCACAGGGCATCTTGAGTGGCGGGATCGCGATTGTCATTTCATTTTTGGCGATGTGTGCACGGCGACGGTGATTGAGCGGGCGGAAGATGCCAAGGGTGACCATTTTGTGATCAAATCAACCCGCTGTGCGACGCAGTTTTCCAATAATATCCGCAATAATAACGGGTTTTTACGGCGGTCGCGCCCTGACGGGACAAAGGAGCGGCGTGATATGCAGTTTATGCAAAACGGGCGCAAAGTGTTCAAGGAAGTGTTGCCGATGGTGGCCGGGCATATGTTGGGGCATTTGGCCGACGAAGGTGTGACCGCGGATCAGCTCAAGCGGTTGTGGCTGCATCAGGCCAACAAGGCGATGAACGATTTTATCGGTCGCAAGGTTTTGGGACGGGTGCCGGAGGCCGGTGAGCAGCCCAATATTTTGCAGGATTACGCCAATACGTCTTCGGCGGGGTCGATCATCGCGTTTTCTAAATTCTCGGATGATTTTGGCAGCGGTGACAAGGGCATGATTTGTTCATTCGGGGCCGGATATTCGGTTGGATCGGTGCTGTTAGAACGCGCCTAACCTATTCCCCCAACTGCGGCGCGCCAATGGCGGCGGCACAGCGATACATAGGTTTCATTACCGCCGATTTGCACCTGTGCACCTTGGGATAAAACGCGGCCATCTGCGTCCTGGCGCACCACCATTGTCGCCTTTTTTCCGCAATGGCAAATGGTGCGCACCTCGCGCATTTCATCAGCAAGGGCGAGAAGGGCAGCCGAGCCGGGGAACAATTCGCCCATAAAATCAACGCGCAAACCAAAGCACATCACCGGCACGCCCAGATCATCAACGGCGCGGGCCAATTCCCAAACCTGCGTCTTGTCGAGGAATTGGGATTCGTCGATGAAGATACAGGCGATTTTACCTTGTTTTAAACGGGTTTCGATCTTTTGAAACAGATCTTCGCCGGGGGCAAAGGTATCGGCCTTTTGGTCGATCCCGATACGCGACGCAATCATCCCGTCGCCGGCGCGTTTGTCGAATTGCGCAGTGAGAAGATAGGTGTCCATGCCGCGTTCGCCATAATTATAGGCGGCTTGCAGCAACACCGTGGATTTGCCGGCGTTCATGGTGGAGTAGTTGAAATAGAGCTTGGCCATGCGGGATCTTCAAATTTAGAATGCTTTGAATGTCAGGGTTGTCAACGTGCGTTCGATGCCTTCGATCTTGAGCAGGTTGTCGTTGATGAACTCACCAACATCGGCGCCCTCGGGTATATACATCTTGAGAAGTAGATCGAAATCACCGCTGGTGGAATAGAGTTCGGAGTGGATTTCGCGTTTGGTGATGTCATCGGCTACGCGATAGCCGGTGCCCGGTTTGCAGCGGATTTGAACGAATACACAAGTCATTGGTGGCTCCTCATTTTTGCGGCTAAAAGAACATTTTGCGGTGGACAATGTAAGAGGGAAAGCGTGGTCTAGAGGCAAGAAATGACACGGATTATGCAAGAAGGGCGAAATTCATGGAAACCGGTAAACCTGCACAAGGGCGCGATGCGGCGATCACCAAGGCCCGCGAATATTTTGAAAGCGGCGCGTATTTTGCGGAATTGGCGGAATTGGTGGCCTATCCAACCGAGAGCCAGAATCCGGCGCGCAAGGCGGAATTGTCGCGCTATTTGAACACGGCGATTTTGCCCCGATTGGAAGCTGCCGGATTTCGGTGCGAGATGTTTGAAAATAGCGATCCGCGCGGCGGGCCGTTTTTGGTGGCCGAGCGGATCGAAGGCGACGGGTTGCCGACGGTGTTGTCCGATGGGCATGGCGATGTGGTGCACGGGCAGGCGGATCAATGGCGCGCGCCGTTGCGCCCGTTTGAATTGACCGAGGACGGCCCGCGATTTTATGGGCGCGGCGCGGCGGATAACAAGGGCCAGCATTTGATTAAGGAATCTCTGAACAAAGCCCTGATTTCCGTGCTATAATTCTGGCAGCACTTACGGGAGAATTGGCATTGAAACAGCAGAGTTTTTCGTCACTTGAGCAGGCCTACAAGAAGAAGCGGACCAAGCGCGAGTTTTTTC
>JAUZRV010000344.1 GCA_030950105.1 Rhodobacterales bacterium
GCAAATGCGGTCGCTGCATATTCAAGATAGGGGTGTTGCCATGCGGATTTATCCGCTGCGACAAGGCGTTTTGTTTCGGCCCGAAGCCCGGCACGAAATGCCCCGATCCACGCCTTCTGGGCAAATCGGTAAAATCCAAGACCAAGTTTGGCCGAGTTTGGATCAAACTTGGTGCCTGCATGGACATGATGTACCAAACAATGCGCGGATACATGATGCCCGACCAACAGGCTGCTGTAAATCTGCCGCCCCAGCCGGCGGTATCCACGGCCATTACGATGGATCAATTCGTGGGCATTTGGGTGCGACACCTGCCCGAAAAACAGACCAAACGCGACGAATAGGCCGCTACGTTCTAATCCGCCCAAATCATTCGGCCCGCCGACACGCCAAACAAGCACTGCCAATAGAATAAAATGCATCCCGCCAAGCAGCGCCGAAAGCGTGTGACTGGCGGGAAATTCCGCGCCATTTTCGGGGGAATTCGGCCGTGCGGCAATCAGCCGGTCCATCACCAAAGTAAAGGCCGTGATGTAGAACAAGACAATTGCAATCCAGACGCCGCCAAAGCCCGCCGCAACAAGCAGCAGGAAAACAAGGCTTAACGTTACAAAGCTGAACAATTTCATCTGGTCTCGCTCGAGGGCCTCTTGAAAGCGCCCCATTATTTTGGACCGACTATACATCGGCCTTAATACTATGGTGCAAAAATGCGCGTAACATTTGACCCAAATTGGACCATTCAACGATGTGATTTCTCGAACTGCCTTATTTGCGCGGGTCCTTCCGGTGCGCTTCTGGATGTCGGAATGTCGCATTTGATCTCGCTCTTTGGCGGGGAAATCCGTTAGGGTCGGCCAAAGAGACGATCCATTTAGAAGTATTAAAAGCATCTATGGTTATTGATCATAGAAATCGGGGGCAAGAATGGCGAACGACGGGCGCAAGGGTGTGTGGAAATCGGGCAAGGGCAAAGGTCGCCATACCCCAAAGGGCCGCCAGTTGGACGAGTTGGCGTGGGCGCAGGTAAAAACGCTTCTTGCATCCCATCATGGCGCGGGTCCGCACCGGCGGGATCATCTGATTGAATATTTGCATCTGGTGCAGGATAAATACGGCCATCTTTCCGCCGCTCACTTACGTGCCTTGGCCGAAGAAATGCGCCTGTCTATGGCCGAGGTTTTCGAGGTTGCCGCCTTTTATGCCCATTTTGATATCGTCAAAGAAGACGAGACACCACCGCCTGCGCTGACCATTCGGGTATGTGATTCTCTGTCGTGTGAACTTGCCGGTGCGCAGGCGCTGAAATCGGCGTTGGAACAGGGGCTTGATGCGGGCGATGTGCGGGTGTTGCGCGCGCCGTGCATGGGGCGTTGCGACACCGCGCCGGTTCTGGAAGTCGGACACAACCACATTGATCATGCGACTTTGGAGAAAGTGCAGGTGGCAATTGCGGCGGATGATACCCATGCCCGTATTCCCGATTACGAAACCTATGCGTCTTATGCCGCTGAGGGCGGTTATACCGCGTTGAAAGCGTTGCGCACGCAGGGCGATTGGGAGGCGGTGCAAGAGGAAATCCTTGCTGCCGGCCTGCGCGGTCTTGGTGGCGCGGGGTTTCCGTCGGGCACCAAATGGGGCTTTGTGCGCGGCAATGCGGGACCAAGGTATCTGGCGGTAAATGGTGATGAAGGCGAACCCGGCACCTTCAAGGATCGCTTTTACCTTGAACGCCAACCTCATGAATTCCTTGAGGGAATGTTGATTGCGGCATGGGCAGTCGAGGCCGAAACCTGTTTCATCTATATGCGCGATGAATATCCCGCGGTTGTTGAAATCCTGCGCCGCGAGATCAAGGCACTTGAGGATGCGGGCGTTGTTGAAGCCGGATATATTGAGCTGCGCCGCGGTGCCGGTGCCTATATCTGTGGCGAAGAAAGCGCGATGATCGAGAGCGTCGAAGGCAAGCGCGGGATGCCGCGTCACCGGCCCCCGTTTGTGGCGCAGGTTGGGGTGTTCGGGCGACCAACATTGGTGCATAATGTGGAAACCCTGATCTGGGTGGCGCGGATTTGCCGTGAGGGGCCGCAGGTTCTTAATGCGACCGAGAAAAATGGCCGTAAGGGGCTGCGCAGTTTTTCGGTCTCGGGGCGGGTGCAAAATCCCGGCGTGTATCTCTTGCCGGCGGGGTCGACGATTACCGATATTATTGCGGCCAGCGGTGGCATGATGGCGGGATATATTTTCAAGGCTTACCAACCGGGGGGGCCGTCATCCGGGATATTACCGGCGACAATCCACGATGTGCCGCTTGATTTTGATACGCTGCAACCCCTGGGCAGTTTCATCGGCTCGGCAGCGGTGGTTGTTCTGTCGGATCAGGACAGCGCGCGCGCGGCCGCCCTGAATATGTTGCGGTTTTTCGAAGACGAAAGTTGCGGCCAATGCACACCCTGTCGGGTGGGCTGTGAAAAGGCGGTGAAACTGATGCAGGCGGATACCTGGGATCGGGATCTGTTGGGGGAATTGTGCACGGCAATGGCGGATGCGTCGATTTGCGGGTTGGGGCAGGCGGCCCCGAACCCTATCCTTATGACCATGAAGCATTTTCCCGACGAGATATAAATCATGCTTTCCGGGGCGTATTTTGCGGCGGGCATTGTCGCGGCGATTTTGTATTTGCCGCGCACCAATTCGCAACCGCGATGGAAGCGCAGTATTCGCAAAACCCTGCCGGTTGCCTTATTTGCGCTGGCGGCGGGTTTGGGCAATGCGCCGGTTTTGTTAACAACCGCCCTGATCCTGTCGGCGATTGGGGATCTTGCGTTGTCACGTCCGGGCACGCGCGCGTTTTTGGTCGGGATGATCGCATTTGCGCTCGCGCATATTGCTTATATCGCGTTGATGGTGCCGCAGGTCGATATGCCGGTTTTGATGATTGTTCCGGTGATGGCGCTGGTGATGTTCGGGGTGTCTACCGAACGCTGGCTTGCGCCCCATACGGGCGAATTGCGCATGCCGGTGCGCGCCTATGTGATGGTGATCATGATCATGGGCATTGCCGCGCTTGGCCTGATCGAGGTGCGCCCGCTTGCCTTTGTCGGGGCGTTGCTATTTGTGGTGTCCGATCTGGTGTTGTCACTCGAGACCTTTGTTATGGGGGCGGATCATCGACGGCGCATCATGGCTGGAAAAACCATCTGGGTTACTTATATTGCTGCACAGGCCTGTCTTTTACTGGGGCTGGGCCTGTAATACCGGGGCTTGGCCTTTAACAGCGCTTTTAACTATGCCTGACGCACGGTAAAGAAAGGCGTTACAGGTTGATTGATCCATTGCACGAGGCCACATGTCGTTCTT
Organism: Rhodobacterales bacterium; assembly: GCA_030950105.1. GTDB lineage: Bacteria > Pseudomonadota > Alphaproteobacteria > Rhodobacterales > Rhodobacteraceae > JAUZRV01. The sequence goes on from JAUZRV010000344.1 coordinate 3,361, forward strand.
CAAAAAACTAAAATCCCGCATGTTCCGTTCTTCATCGAAAATTGATGAGGGGCTTGAGGCGATTATTGAGGAAGGCGTTGACGATGCGGCTGTAGAAAGGCCCGTTGATGTTCCTGTGGCACCGGAAATTTCCGGGGTCGTCGAGACTGTTGATGTGGCGGTGGATATCGTTGAACCGGAGATTCCGGAAATTGATCAAACGCCCGCCCCCGATGTGGCACCGCCACCCGTTGCGATACCGATTGCCGAAATCGCACCTCAAGACCCGCCAAAGCCGAAAAAACCGGGCCTGCTTGGTCGGCTTATGGGGCGTTCGGAAACGGCGACTGCGCCTAAACGTGTGCTTGACGATGATATGCTGGAACAATTGGAAGAACTGTTGATTACTTCGGATATGGGGGTGGATACTGCGCTTCGGGTCACCGCGAATATGGCCGAGGGGCGCATTGGCAAACGATTGTCAGCGGGTGAAATCAAGCAACTTCTAAGCCGTGAAATCGCGCGTATCATGGAGCCGGTGGCAAAGCCGATGCCGATCTATCCTAACCGCCCGCAGGTGGTGTTGGTGGTCGGGGTCAACGGGTCCGGAAAAACCACAACCATTGGCAAGCTCGCCAGCCAGTTCAAGGCCGCGGGAAAATCCGTGGTGATTGCGGCGGGCGATACATTTCGCGCCGCCGCTGTCGAACAATTGCAGGTCTGGGGAGAACGCGCAGGCGTGCCGGTGTTGACCGCGCCCGAAGGATCAGACCCCGCCAGCCTCGCGTTTGACGCGATGACACAGGCCGAACAGGATGGCGCGGATTTGTTGATGATCGACACCGCCGGACGGTTGCAAAACCGGGCCGATCTGATGGAGGAGCTCGCCAAAATCGTGCGGGTGATCCGCAAGAAAGACCCGACCGCACCGCATAACACATTGCTGGTTCTGGACGCGACCACCGGGCAAAACGCATTGTCACAAGTCAAGGCATTTCAACAGCTTGCCGATGTGTCGGGTTTGATAATGACCAAACTGGACGGCACCGCAAAAGGGGGCGTTCTGGTGGCCTTGGCCGATAAATTCGGCCTACCGATCCACGCCATCGGGGTGGGTGAACAGATTGATGATCTTGCCCCGTTTGACCCCGAAGAATTTGCCGCAGCATTGACCGGACTTGATACAGGTGTTGATAGCGGCGCATGACCGAATGGCTGATCTCGCTCGAGGGCACCGAGGCGGGGCATCAATTGGCGCTTGGTCTGGCGATTATGGCCGCCGTTTTGCATGCGGTGTTCGGGGCCTTGCAAAAAGGGCGCTATGATCCGTGGTTGTCGCGCGGCGCGATTGATATTTCCTATGGGGTGATGGCGGCGCCTTTTGCGCTGTTTGTGGTGCCGTGGCCCGAACCGCATATGTGGTTGATTTTCGCGGTCACATTCGTGATCCATGTCGCCTATAAAATCCTGCAAGCGATGGCCTATTCCAAAGGCGCTTATACGGTGGTGTATCCGGTGGTGCGCGGCACTGGCCCGTTGTTCACCGTGATTGGCGCCTATTTTCTGTTTGGCGAAATGTTTACCGGCGTTCAATGGCTTGGTGTGGCCACTTTGCTGGCGGGGATATACGGTCTTGCGCTCTATAATTTGCGCAACCTGACCACTGACCGCGAAACGCTGCCCTTGGCGCTTGGGCTTGCGGTGATGACCGGGCTGACGGTGGCGCTGTATACCACTTATGACGCCTATGGTATTCGCGCGACGGCCGATCCGTTCACCTATCTGGCGTGGTTTTTCATGATCGATGGCATCGTGATGCCGGTCATCGCGGCGCTGCGGTGGCGCAATATGATCACCCGCCCGCCGCTTGCCCCGTTGATGATGCGCGGCTTTGTCGGCGGGGTCATCGCGTTCTTTAGTTTCGGTGCGATCATGCTTGCCACCCGCCTTGATAAGGTCGGCGAAGCGGCGGTTTTGCGCGAAACATCCACGGTGTTTGCCGCCCTGATCGGCTGGCTCGTGCTCAAGGAAACCGTGGGTCCGCGCCGGATTGCACTTATCGCATTGATTGCGCTGGGCGCTGTGATAGTTGAGATGGGTGGATGAGGAGCCTGAAATGACCGCCAAGAAGACCGTTAAGAAAATTAATCCGATGTTGAAAACCGGCCTCGATATGGGGCCGATTGTGTTGTTTTTTATCGCCTATATCCGGCTAAAAGACCGCATGTTTACCATCAACGGCACGGAATATGAGGGCTTTATCCTCGTCACTGCCGGATTTATTCCGCTGCTGATCCTGAGCACCGCAATTTTGTGGAAGCTCACCGGGAAAGTATCAAAAATGCAGATCATGACCATCGTGTTGGTCACGGTGTTTGGCGGGTTGTCGGTCTATTTCAATGATGACCGGTTTTTCAAAATGAAGCCGACGATGATCTATCTGATTTTCGCGGGTATCCTCGGTTTTGGCTTGCTGCGCGGCGAATCCTATTTGCGCCACGTCATGGAAGAAATGATGCCGCTCGAACACGAGGGATGGATGTTGCTGACCAAACGCCTCACCGCGTTTTTCTTTGGGCTGGCGATATTGAACGAGGTGATATGGCGCAACGCCAGCACCGAAAACTGGGTTTATTTCAAAACCTTCGGCCTTACGGCGGCGGTGTTTGTGTTCTTCATGACCCAGACCAAATTGTTTGCCAAATATAGTCTGGATGACAAGAAACCCTAACCTTTTTGGCCAAACAATATCTTTTGTGAGGCCTTGTTATCAGAGGGCGACGCGCGTTTATCGGCCTCTAAATCACGGCCCTTGCGCACCGCCGCGCGCGCGCCCACAAGATCAAGCCAACGCACCAGATTTGGCTTGTCTTCAATGTCTTGTTCCTGGCGTTTCCACAAATGCGCCCAAGGCCAGATCGCCATATCGGCAATCGAATAAAAATCGCCGGCCACATATTCATGGGTCGCCAATTGGGTGTCCAACACCCTATAAAGCCGCGAAACCTCGTTGCGATAGCGGTCTTTGGCATAGGGCAGATCATGGGGCGGATCCATCGCCGGCGCATAGGTGAGAAAATGATGCGCCTGTCCGGCCATCGGTCCCAGACCACCCATTTGCCACATTAACCATTGCTCCACGGCAATACGCGCACGTTCGTTCGGGCCACCAAATTGTCCGGTTTTACGCGCCAGATATTGCAGGATTGCGCCGCTTTCGAATATCGACACCGGCGCGCCATCCGGCCCGTCGGGATCGGTGATGGCGGGCATCCGGTTGTTGGGCGAAATCGCCAGAAATTCGGGGGTGAATTGTGCGCCTGTCCCGATATTGATCAGATGGGTGGTATAATCCAACCCCATTTCCTCTAGCGCGATAGAGATTTTCCAACCGTTCGGGGTTGGCCAGTAAAATAGATCAATCGGGGCGGTCATCGGGTATCTCCTTTGGTATTGGCACATGATGGCGGGTTTTAACAAATGGGCAAGGGGTATCCTGTAGATCGCAACAATGTGAGCTGCGTATTGACGGCGCTGTTGGCGCTGCGCTATGGCAATGGTGTGGTGATTTGTTACCGGATTGCGGGCCACGTTAAACATACCGCTAAAATGGTCTCGATAGGGCGCCCCTTTCGCATGACCGCGACCGGGGTTTTTTTTGTGGCTATTTGGCCTGCGAGGACAGAGATATGAGCAACTGGAACAAACGCACCACCGCCGTGCATGGCGGGATTCGCCGCAGCCAATATAACGAGGTCAGCGAAGCGATATTCCTTACACAGGGGTTTGTTTATGACACCGCCGAGGCGGCCGAGGCGCGGTTTATCGAAACCGGACCGGATGAATTTATCTATGCGCGTTATGGCAATCCGACGGTGTCGATGTTTGAAAGCCGCATGGCAGCGCTTGAAGGGGCGCAAGATGCCTTTGCTACCGCGTCGGGCATGGCGGCGATCAACGGCGTGTTGATGGCGGGGGTGAAATCCGGTGATCATATCGTTGCCGCGCGGGCGTTGTTCGGGTCGTGTTATTACATCCTGGACGAGGTTCTGGGAAATCTCGGGGTCGAGGTTTCCTATGTCGAGGGCACCGATATCGCCGCGTGGAAAACCGCCATTCGCCCCGATACCAAATTGGTGTTTTTCGAAAGCGTGTCCAATCCAACCCTCGAAGTGATTGATATTGCCGCGGTTGCCGATATCGCCCATGCGGCGGGCGCGTTGGTGGTGGTGGACAATGTGTTTGCCACGCCGGTGGGGTCGCGCGCCATTGCGCTTGGCGCCGATGTGGTGGTCTATTCGGCCACTAAACACATCGACGGTCAGGGCCGCACCCTTGGCGGTATCATCTTGGGAACCAAGGATTTTATCCGTGGCACCCTGGAACCCTACATGAAACATACCGGCGGCTCGATGAGCCCGTTCACCGCCTGGGTCATGGTCAAGGGCCTCGAAACGATGGAGCTGCGGGTGCGTGCACAAGCGGCCTCTGCGATGGCGATTTGCGAGGCGTTGCAAGGCCACACGGCTTTGCAGCAGGTGATCTATCCCGGTCATGCGGGCCACCCGCAACATCCGTTGGTTCAAACCCAGATGGCCAATGGCGGCACGGTGATTTCACTTGATCTTGCCGGCGGGCAGGCGGCGGCATTTGCGTTTCTCAACGCGCTGCAAATCGTGGTGATCTCCAACAATTTGGGCGATGCCAAATCTATCGTGACCCATCCGGCCACCACCACCCATCAACGCCTGCCCGATGATAAAAAGACCAGTTTGGGCATTACCCCGGGGTTGGTGCGCATCAGTATCGGCATCGAGGATACCGATGATCTTGTTGCCGATATACTTGGGGCATTGGCAGCGGTTTAACGGGCTTATTTCGGGGCGGTGTTGCCGGATTTTCCGGTCACTTTGCGCGCGGCGGTGATCATCGCCATATCGGCCTTGCCCTTGGTGAGCCACGATATGGCAAACGCCCAGACGCCCGCCGCCTCGGCCCAGAACACCACATAATACCCGATGACAAAGTCGCGTGCATCGTTTTCACCATATATTTTGAAGTAGGAGGCCCCGGCGATCACGATGGTGGCCAGAACAATTACCCACCCACAGGCCAAATAGATTTTGCGGCGAAACGGTTTGGCATTTTTGGGGAATTTGACAAAGCAAAAGGCCCCGAGGCAAAAGAAAAACGTCAAAGCCGAGGCATAGTGAAACAACGGGCTGACCGATAATCCAAGCGCCTCTTGAAACACGGTTTCAATTTTCTGGGTCGGGCTTTCGTTGGGAAACAGCGCGACGCCGAAAGCGGAAATTCCGGCGATTGTGGCAATCAAATCGTCGGAAAACCATTCGCCATCATCGCGTTGGTATCCTTTGTAGGAAATCAGGAAAATGCCGATAGCAAAGAGCGTGCCCACAAAAATATCACGCAATGTTGTGTGGAAGAAATTACTTAACGATGGTTCGATTTGGCCCTTGGTCATAAGACCACCAATAATAAGAACAATCGTAAGCGGAACGCACGCCCCGTCC
>JAUZRV010000345.1 GCA_030950105.1 Rhodobacterales bacterium
ATAGTGTATCGTCGTTCATGGCGGGCTGGATTTTCTGCTGGAGGTGAATGATCTTGTTCAACACCAAAATCATACGCTATTTCAACAGCTTGATCTACGCCCACCAACCAATTTACGCCGCTTCATGAATAATACGGGCTAAGTGGGTTTTCGATCGGCGATTTGGTGAGCGTTCGGGCGGAGCTACATAGCTGTTCGTCAACAAATACTATTGCTCCGGGCACGGAGTGGTATATTGCGGGAAAAATGGAGGGTGGCGAATTCGTTGGAATGTGGAAACCTGGCGTCGGTTTTGCGACCGAAACCATGAATCCCTAAGCTAACAAAGCAAAGCCGTTTGCATGGCTATTCTCTCGACGTTAAGCAGGCCGCCATGAACACAGACCAACATATTCGCCATTCGGCCCGTCTATCTGTCGCCCCGATGATGGACTGGACCGACCGCCATTGCCGGATGTTGCACCGGTTGATGACCCGCGAGGCGTTGCTTTATACCGAGATGGTGACATCTGCCGCTTTGGTGCGCGGTGGGGCGGTGCATCTTCTTGATCATGATGTGTGCGAACATCCGGTGGCATTACAACTTGGCGGGTCTAATCCAAAAGAATTGGCCGAGGCGGCGCGCATGGGCGAGGCGGCAGGGTATCAGGAAATCAATCTTAATGTCGGTTGCCCGTCGGACCGCGTGCAATCGGGATCATTCGGTGCGGTATTGATGAAATCACCCGATCTGGTTGCCGAATGTGTGGGCGAAATGCAGGCTGCCGTGGCGGTCGAGGTGACGGTGAAATGCCGCATTGGTGTCGATGATCAGGAACCCCGTGACGTGTTGCCCGCATTTATTGAAACCGTGGCGGCGGCAGGGGTATCACGGTTTCAAATCCATGCGAGGAAGGCATGGCTAAGCGGGCTGTCCCCAAAAGAAAATCGTGATGTTCCGCCCTTGGACTATGATCTGGTTTTGGCGATGAAAACCGCGTTTCCGGCGCTGCATCTGTCGGTGAATGGCGGGGTTACCTCGCTTGAACAGGCCACCGGATTTCTCGATGCCGGCATGGACGGGGTGATGATCGGGCGCAGTGCCTATCACCAACCCGCCGATATTCTCTGTGCCGCCGATCCGGTGATTTTTGGCACCGGCGTTGCGCGCGATCCGGTTGCGGTGGTGCATGAAATGATCCCCTATATCGAGGCGCACATGGCAGGCGGCGGGCGTATGGGGCAGGTAACGCGTCATATGCTAGGGTTGTTTGCCGGTCAGGTAGGCGCACGCGCATGGCGGCGCACAATATCGGATGGCGTGCACAAGGATACCGCGGGGCCGGAATTGATTTTGACCGCATTGGCCCATATTGAAAGGGGCGTATAATGCCGGAAATGTCGTTGCTTTTTGGTATGTTGGCCCTGCTTCTGGTGATCGGGGCGTTTGCCGGTGTGTTGGCTGGATTGCTGGGTGTTGGCGGCGGTATCGTGTTGGTGCCGGCGTTCTTTTACGCCTTCCAAACCCTTGGATATGACGGCCCGCAGTTGATGCAAATCTGCCTTGCGACGTCGCTTGCCACTATCATCGTGTCCACGCCGCGCAAGGTACATAGCCACCCAAAAAAATCCGCCGTCGATTGGGAAATCCTGCGCAGATGGGCGCCGGGCATTGCCGTTGGCGCGCTTGTCGGGGTGTTTGTCGCGTCGTCATTGCGATCCTCCACGTTGCAAATGGTGTTTGGCGTCTTTGGCATTGTTATCGGCCTTTATATGGGGTTCGGGCGTTCTGAGTGGCGGCTTGGCGATGCGATGCCCAAGGGGGTGAAACGCGCGATCCTGTCGCCTGCTATCGGGTTCATGTCGGTGTTGATGGGCATCGGCGGCGGTAGTTTCGGCGTCCCGATGATGAGCCTGTTCAACGTGCCGATCCACCGCGCCGTGGCCACAGCAGCGGGGTTTGGCGTGTTGATTGCGGTGCCGTCAGTCGCCGGTTTTTTGCTGCTTGATATCGGCCCCGACGGGCGGCCCCCTTATACGGTTGGCGCGGTCAATCTGGTGGCGTTTGTGGTGATTGTCGCAATGACCTTGATCACTGCGCCTTTGGGGGTGAAGTTGGCCCATGCGATGGATCCAAAGCCGCTTAAACGGATATTTGCGGTGTTTCTGACGCTGGTTGCCCTGAATATGTTGCGCAAGGCGCTTGGTTGGTAGGAGAAGAATATGAGCTGGATCAAAACGATTGCCTATGCGCAAGCGACAGGTAAATTAAAGCGGCTATATGATCGGGTCAAAGGGCCGGATAACAACGTCGACAACATCATGATGGCCCACTCTCTGCGCCCCCATTCGATGGAAGGGCATATGGCGATCTACAAATATGTGCTGCATCATTCGGGCAATACGGTGCCCAAATGGTTCCTCGAGGTGCTCGGCGTTTGGGTGTCGTCTCTCAACAAATGCGACTATTGCGTGACCCATCATTTCGCCGGCATGAAACGGCTGTTAAAGGATGATGCGCGCGCCGATGCGATTGGCGCGGCGATTGCGGCGGGGGATCTTGATTCCATCCCGCTTGATGATGCGCAAAAGGCGGCGATGGCCTATGCACGTGTTCTAACGCTTGCTCCGCATGACTTGCGCGAGGCCGACATCACCACATTGCGCAATGCGGGGTATGACGACGGTGAAATCCTCGAAATCAATCAGGTGAGCGCCTATTTTTCCTATGCCAACCGTACGGTTCTGGGGCTTGGGTGTTCGACCAAAGGCGATGATATTGGATTGTCGCCGGGGAATTCGGATGATCCCGATGACTGGAACCACGCCTGACAAATTATTTTTACAAGCGAAAAAAACCGACAAATCCCCAAGGTGGATTGGTCGTATGATCGGGATCAAAGAAGAAACCGGAATTTTCGCGTAACCTTATGAAATAATACTGTGAAATTCCGAGTGGTCCTGATTTTTGAGGTGCCATATCAGGAGCTGCCAATTGATGTGCGCAGGAAAAAGATAAGGAGACAAACATGAAATTCACAAAATCATTGCCGCTTGTCGGGGCAGTCACGTTGATGGCAAGTGTGATTGCCGCGCCGTCATTTGCAGCACCACAGAGCTATCCGATGGTGTGCCGTGCGGGGGGCAATATGTATGTGCAGGTTTCGCTGCGCACGGATGATGTTGCCGTTCTCGAGGTAAATTATGCGCGCGCCGCTGCGCCTGCCAATACGCAGATGCCTGCGCCGGGAACCTGTGCTTGGCCGCGGCGGGTTCTCAACCCCGATGAACCCGTCAAAATGCAACTTGCTGTGAACAATGCCGGCTGGCTGGATATTCGGTGCACGCGCGGGTTTTGCGAGGTTCAGACCTCGTCAAGCGAAGTGATGGAACTGTTTAGCATGCCAACCGGCGGATTGCCGTTTCAGGTTGACGTTTATAACGACAGAAATGGACATATGAATATTACCCGCGTTGGTCCCTGACACCACCGCCTGATCACCATCTGGCCTTTGCCCTGCCGCAGGGCAAGCGGTTAAAATTCTGATAATTGAATTGGAGGATGAGATGAATTTTCTAAAATAGATGGTGATCGGTTCAAGCCTTGCCCTCGCGGGATCAATCGCTGGATCATTGTCTGGAACCGGCGTGATTGCGGCCGAGGGCTGGCCGATGGTCTGTCGCGGTGGCGGCACGATGTATGTCACCGCAACCATGTATGAAAACGACACCGCCGAGGTAACGATCGGGTTTGCCCGTGCGCCGATGGGGTCGGGTGAACGCCAGTTGCTGCCCGGAACCTGCGCATACCTCACAATGTTCAGTGCGCGCCTCGCCATAAACATGTGATTGAAGTTTCTGGCGAGACGCTTTAGTTAATAACAACAAGGGCCTGTTGATGCGCAACAGGCCCTTGTTTGCAATGCGGAATATATTAGAAATTCGCTTCAAGCCATTTTTCAAGCCAGTGGATATTATAGCCGCCCGAATGAATGTCTTCTTCGGCCAAAAGCGCGTGAAACAGCGGGACCGTGGTGTCGACACCGTCCACAATCAATTCGCCAAGGGCACGTTGCAGGCGGGCCAAGGCCTCGGGGCGATCCCGGCCATGCACGATTAATTTGCCGATCAAACTGTCGTAATAGGGCGGGATGGAATAGCCGTCATAAAGCGCGCTATCCATGCGCACGCCAAGTCCGCCGGGGGCGTGATATTGGGTGATTCGACCGGGGCAGGGCGCAAAGTCGGGTAGTTTTTCGGCATTAATGCGCACTTCGATGGCGTGACCGTTGATGACAAGATCGTCTTGGGTGAACGACATCGGCAGACCTTCGGCGACGCGAATTTGTTCGCGCACCAGATCGACCCCGAAAATCGCCTCGGTTACGGGATGTTCGACCTGCAAGCGGGTGTTCATCTCGATGAAATAGAATTCGCCGTTTTCATAGAGAAATTCGATGGTGCCCGCGCCGATATAATTGATCCGGGCGACGGCATCGGCGCAAAGCTTGCCAATTTTGGCGCGTTCTTCGGGTGAAATCGAGGGGCCGGGGGCTTCTTCGAATACTTTCTGGTGGCGGCGTTGTAACGAACAATCGCGTTCGCCAAGATGCACAGCGCGGCCCTTGCCGTCGCCAAACACCTGAATTTCGATGTGGCGCGGGGTCATCAGATATTTTTCGATATAGACTTCGTCATTGCCGAAATTCGATTTTCCCTCGGCACGCGCGGTGCGGAATGCGACTTCCATTTCAGCGGCGGAATTGGCCACTTTCATGCCCTTGCCACCGCCACCGGCGGTTGCCTTGATGATCACCGGATAGCCGAATTCCTCACCGATTTTAAGCGCGCTTTCCAGATCCGGCACGCCGCCGGGCGATCCCGGAACACAAGGCACGCCAAGCGCGATCATGGTTTCCTTGGCGGTGATTTTGTCGCCCATCGTGCGGATATGTTCGGCTGTTGGTCCAATAAATGTCAGACCGTGATCTTCGATAATCTGCACGAATTTGGCATTTTCCGACAGAAAACCATATCCGGGGTGGATCGCTTGCGCGCCGGTGATCTCGCAGGCGGCAATGATCGCGGGGATCGACAGATAGGATTGCGCACCCGAGGGCGGCCCGATGCAAACCGATTCATCGGCCATGCGCACATGCATGGCGTCGGTGTCGGCGGTTGAATGGACGGCCACCGATTTGATGCCCATTTCGCGCGCTGCCCGCACGACCCGTAATGCGATTTCGCCGCGGTTGGCGATGAGTATTTTATCGAACATAATGCCTGCCTTATTCGATGATCACCAAGGGTGCGCCAAATTCGACAACAGACCCGTCATCGACGAGAATACGTTTAACGGTGCCGGCGCGCGGCGCGGGAATATGGTTCATGGTTTTCATGGCTTCGATGATCAAAATCGTGTCGCCCTCGGCGATGGCGGCGCCGACGCTTACAAATGCCGGCACGCCCGGTTCGCTTTGCAAATACACCGTGCCCACCATGGGCGAGGTCACCGCATTTGGGTCGGATGCCGGGTCCGTCGCGGGATCGGCAGCGGCCGTAACCGTAACCGGAGCAGCAGCGGCAATCGCAGGGGCGGCGGCAACTGGCGCGGCGGCGATCTGCGTAATCACCTCTTTTTTGCGACTGACGCGCACGTTCATGCTGTCGTGATTGCCATATTGGCGTTTCACTTCGATCTCGGTCAATTCGTTGGTATTGAGAAGTTCGGCCAGCGCCTGAATAAAAGAAACATCGCTGTCAGTGGTTTTTTTAGTCATGGATTTCCTCGATCGGTTCGGAACGGTTTTTCTTGGCCGCCTGTCTGTGCTGCCCGTTGGTGTTTTGTCGTTTATACGCCAAGCTGCAAGGCGGGGAAAGCGGTGAATTTACCTGTCTCGGTATGTCAAAAATTGCCAATGTTTAAGGGGAAATATGGTGGTGTTCTTGCAAGGCGTCGCCGTCAAAGCGGCATCCCCGACAGTTTCGCCTCCAATTCGGCCAATTTGCGCGCCCCGAATTTGGTAAGCAATCGCGCCCGATACACTTCGATCGTGCGATACGACAGGCCAAGCTCGATCCCGATTTCCTTGGACGTCAGCCCGCGACAGGTCCAGATCGCCACTTCGCGTTCGCGTTGGCTTAGGGTGACAACAGGCCTTTCTTCGGATAGATCGGCAAATGACCACACGCCAAGTTGAAATGGCGCATCCGGTGTCAACGATTGCCCGCGCGCACGACACCAGAATAACGTCCCATCACGCCGTTTCATAATTCGTTCATCATGATAGCGCCCGCCGGTTTCCATGGCCGCCAAACCGCGCGCGCCGATGGTTTCGAAATCCTGCAACGACGGGTAAAGATCGGCCAGCGGCGTATTGCGGTAACTGTCGACCGGCCCCCCGAATATTTCGGCAAATTGGCGGTTGCAACGCTGCACAATACGGTTTTCCAGCACCACAAGCCCGATAGGGGCATGATCAAAGGCAATCTCGGAAATGTTCATATGCGCGTTTTGAACCCGCGCGCCCCCATTGCCAAGAGGTTTTGCGTATTTCTACCAATTGATTTTGGACGCCCCGCGGTGCAGGACTTTGGGAAGCCGTGGAAGCGCTGGCAAAGTGTTGCAATAATAAAGTGTTGCAATAATAGGGTGCATCTTTGCCAATGGTGGTTAACATGTGCGGGTATGACGTGGTCGGTGACTTGTCGATTCCGCAAGGAAAGATTTAAGGAAAGATTTTGGGAGGGATTGAAGGATGAATCTGGCGCTTTGGTTGCAACGGACTGCGACGGACCACCCCGATCGGCCCGCGCTTTTCCTTGGGCGGGATCAGATCGCCACCTACGGCGAATTTTACCACCGCGCCGCGCAAATTGCCGCCGAAATCCTTGCCCGTGGGGCCGTCCCCGGCGATCGTATCGCGATTTACCTCAAAAACTGTCCTGATTATCTCATTATCCAATACGGGATTTGGCTTGCGGGGTTGGCGGTGGTGCCGATCAACGCCAAACTCCACGCTCGCGAGGTGGCGTTTATCATCCAGAACGCGGGGACATTGATGTGTTTCACCGACCAAGACATGGAAGACCCATTGTTGATTGCGGGTGTGACGGGTGACGTGATCGAAGTGCCTTCGGATGCCTATCAGGCGATGTTCGACAACGTGCCGTTGGCCGATCCGGTGGCGCGTGGCGACGATGATTTGGCGTGGCTTTTCTACACCTCCGGCACCACCGGAAAACCCAAAGGCGTGATCATTACCCACGGGATGTTAACCGCGATGACCGACGCGTATATGATTGATGCCGATACCGCGAGCGCCGAAGATGCCGTGCTTTATGCCGCGCCGATGTCGCATGGTGCGGGGATCTACAACATGCTGCATGTGCGGATCGGCGCGCGCCATATCTGCCCGCCCTCGGGTGGTTTTGATGCGGTCGAGATTTTCGATCTGGCACGACATTTCGGACGGGTGCAACTTTTTGCAGCGCCGACAATGGTCAAACGCATGACCGCCGTGGCCAAATCCACCGGAGAGACCGGCGCGGGCCTGCGCAGTGTGGTCTATGCCGGTGGCCCGATGTATGTCGCCGACATTATCGAAGCAGTCGATCATTTTGGCGATATTTTTATTCAGATCTACGGGCAGGGCGAATGTCCGATGTCGATCACCGCCTTGTCGCGCCAAGACGTGTCCGATCGCAGTCATCCACGCTGGCGTGAACGCCTTGGCTCGGTGGGGCGCGCGCAATCGGTGGTCGAAGTGCGCATTGGCGACGATGGTGGCGCGCCGCTGCCCAATGGCGAATCCGGTGAAATTATGGTGCGGGGTCAAACAGTTATGCCGGGATATTGGAAAAACCCGCGCGCCACTGCCAAAACCGTGGTTGATGGCTGGCTGCGCACGGGTGATGTCGGGGTGATGGACGATGACGGCTATGTCACACTACAGGATCGTTCAAAAGACATGATTATTTCGGGGGGCAGCAACATCTATCCGCGCGAAGTCGAGGAGGTTCTGCTTACCCATGATACGGTGATCGAGGCCTCGGTTGTCGGGCGGCCAAATGCCGAATGGGGCGAGGATGTCGTGGCTTTTGTGGTCACCGAAGGCGCGCTTGATAGGGCCGCGCTTGACGCCCATTGTCTTGATCAAATCGCTCGGTTCAAACGGCCCAAAACCTATTACCCGCTCAAGGAATTGCCAAAAAACAACTACGGTAAAGTGCTGAAAACCACGTTGCGTAAACTGCTAAAGGATATGAAATGACCGATCTTACAGGTAAAACCGCCCTTGTTACGGGGTCCGTGCAGGGCATTGGCCTTGCGATTGCCACATCGTTGGCGGCGGCGGGCGCACGCATTGCGGTGCATGGTCTGGCCGACGAGGCCCAGATTGCGGCGGCCATTGCCACGCTTGAAACTGCCGGTTCCCCCGAGGCAAAATTTTTCGCTGGTGATTTGCGCGACGCCGACCAAATTGCCGAAATGATGGCGGCCATCGACGCGTGGCACCCGCTTGATATTCTGGTGAATAACGCCGGTATTCAACACACCGCTTCCCTTGAAGATATGCCGGTGGCGATGTGGGACGCGATTATTTCGGTCAATCTGTCGTCGGCATTCCACACCATGCGCGGTGTGATGCCCGGTATGGCCAAACGCGGTTTCGGGCGGGTGATCAACATCGCCTCGGTGCATGGTTTGGTCGCCTCCAAGGACAAATCCCCCTATGTAGCGGCGAAATTCGGCCTTGTCGGTATGTCAAAAGTGGCGGCGCTTGAATACGCCAACCAAGGCAGCAAAGCGTCCGGTGGCGTCACCGTGAATTGCATCTGCCCGGGCTGGACCGAAACCGATCTGATCCAGCCGCAAATATTGGCCCGCGCCCAGCAACACGGCGGCGATCGCGAAGCCGGAATTGCCGCGCTGTTGTCGGAAAAACAACCGTCGCAACGCATGTCGGACCCGTCCGAAATCGGCGCTTTGGCGTTGTGGTTGTGCAGTCCCGTCGCTCATAATGTCACCGGCACCTCGATTCCGGTAGACGGGGGATGGACCGCGCAATAGGGGATGCCCTGTTCAACCATTATTCAACTGTGGTGCAGGCGCAAATATCCGGGTGCGCCTTGCAGCAGTCATTCAACAAATACCCGATCACGCCACCAAGGCGGGCGTGGTTGACGCTATAGCGTTGAAACCGCCCTTCGCGGCGCGCCCCGATCAGACCCGCCTGTTCTAATATGTTGAGATGAAATGATAATCGCGATGCTGTGGCATTGACATGGGTCGCGATTTCACCGGCTGACAACCCGCAATTTCCCTCGGGCACTAGCAGGCGCACGATTTCAAGTCGGGTTTCATTGGCCAATGCGGACAATGCGGTTAGGGCTAGACTCTGATCCATCTGCGTTCCATAGTTCAACTATTCATGAAGTGTTGAATTGATGCTGTGATAACAGGTGAATCGCCATCCGGCAAGTATTCGGTTAGAAGCTGCGAACCAAGTAAAAGAGAATTGAAAAATGCGCCACGCCACGCTGACCACATCCCAAGCGCCATCCAACGGTTGGAACACCATCAAACGCGTTGTGCCCTATTTGTGGCCCGCCGATCACCCATGGGTCAAACGGCGGGTTGTGGTGTCGATGTTTGTGCTGGTTCTGGCCAAAGTGGTGTCGGTGATCACCCCGTTGTTTTACAAACAGGCGGTGGATGCATTGACCGGTGATACGCCAATTGACGGGCCGATGGCGTTGGCGGCGGGGGCGGTCGGCCTCACGCTGATTTATGGTATGGCACGGTTGATGACCAACGGGTTTCAACAATTGCGTGATGTGATTTTTGCCGCCGTTGGCCAACGGGCGTTGCGTGCGCTGGCGCTTGAAACCTTTACCCATATTCACCGTCTTTCCATGCGCTATCATATCACTCGCAAAACCGGTGGCCTGTCCCGTATTGTCGAACGCGGCGTCAAAGGTGTCGAATTTCTGTTGCGGTTCATGTTGTTCAACATTGGCCCGCTGATTCTCGAACTCGCTATGGTCGCGCTGATCCTGTGGGCGGCGTTTGGCGTCATGTATATGGTGGTCGTTGTCGGGGTGATCGCGGTCTATGTCGCCTTCACCTTCAAGGTTACCGAATGGCGGGTGAAATTGCGTAAGGAAATGAACGATCAGGACACCGACGCCAACCAGAAGGCGGTTGATAGCCTGCTCAACTTTGAGACCGTCAAATATTTCGGGGCCGAGGCGCGCGAGGCGAAACGCTATGACGCGGCCATGGCCGGATACGAAAGCGCCGCCCTTAAAACATCGTATTCATTGGCTTTTTTGAACTTTGGTCAGGCATTTTTGATCACCGGCGGCCTTGTGGCCGTGATGGTCATGGCGGCGATTGGTGTGCAAAACGGCACGCTTACCGTCGGCGATTTTGTCATGGTCAACGCCTATATGATCCAGATCACCCTGCCGCTCAACTTTCTCGGCTCGGTGTATCGTGAAATCCGGCAAGCCCTTGTTGATATGGGCGAAATGTTTCACCTGCTCGAACAGCCCTCGGAAGTGAGCGACAAACCGGACGCCAAGCCGCTGGCGATCAAGGGTGGCACGATTTCCCTCAACAACGTTGATTTTGGCTATGATGCCGAACGTCCGATCCTCAAAGGGGTGACGCTTGAAGTGCCCGCGGGCAAAACCGTCGCCATTGTCGGCTCGTCCGGGTCGGGGAAATCCACCATCGGGCGGCTGTTGTTCCGGTTTTACGATGTCAACGGCGGCAGCCTGTCCATTGACGGCCAGGACGTGCGCGATATCACCCAACAGAGTTTGCATGACGCCATCGGTGTCGTCCCGCAAGACACCGTGCTGTTCAACGATACCATCGGGTATAACATTGCCTATGGCCGCGATAATGCCACGCAGGATGATGTGCGCAAAGCTGCCAAAGCCGCGCAAATCCATGATTTCGTCATGTCTCTGCCGGACGGTTACAACACCACCGTTGGCGAGCGCGGATTGAAATTGTCGGGTGGTGAAAAACAGCGGGTGGGGATTGCGCGCACCTTGCTCAAGGATCCGCCGATTCTGCTGCTGGACGAGGCAACCAGCGCCCTTGATACCGAAACCGAACAGGATATTCAGGGCGCTCTTGCGCTTGCCGGTCGCGGGCGCACGGTGATCACCATCGCACATCGCCTGTCAACGATTGCCGATGCCGATTTGATTATCGTGCTCGAAGACGGGGTGATTGTTGAACGGGGATCGCACGCCGATCTTCTGGCGCGTGACGGGCGCTATCATACATTGTGGCAACGCCAGCTATCACAAGACAAAGCGGCATAAACACCGCCGCATTTGGTGCTTAGCCCGAATTATTCATGAAGCGGCGTAAATCGTTTGGCGGGCGTAGATCAAGCTGTTGAAATGTCGTATGATTTTGGTGTTGAACAAGATCATTCACCTCCAGCAGAAAATCCAGCCCGCCATGAACGACGATACACT
>JAUZRV010000346.1 GCA_030950105.1 Rhodobacterales bacterium
ACAGTCGCGAAAGCGGCCGCAAAACGGCTGGTGCCGTGAACCCGAGCGGCAATCGACAACTTCCGCATGCCGAAAGCCATGTTGTTCAGAGTTTCCTTAGCTATAGCAATGGTAAAATTCTGGTTCCCTAACGCGCCGCAACCCTTGCAAAACGATGCAGAGGGGGCCGACGCCCTGCCGAAAACTCTTGCGAAACGCTTTTAAGTTGGCAATTGCGCAAAATCATGTTGGCTTTCCGGTGTTTCCCCTGTAATTGCGAGGCGGATTAACAAAGCGGGGTGTAATTTGCGCTCCGCTTTCGCACTAAGAACCGCTGGCGCACATGGCTAAACGACAATGCTTTGACCTTACGGGGTGAAATCTTGGGTTTGGCTGCTGTCACCCGCATCTAAATTGAACAAAGGACGATACCATGCAGGTCACCGAGACCCTCAACGAAGGCCTAAAACGCGCCTATTCGATCACAATTTCGGCTGCCGAGCTGGAAAACAAGGTCAATGAAAAACTGACCGAAGCCCAGCCCGATATCGAAATGAAGGGGTTTCGCAAAGGCAAAGTGCCAATGGCATTGCTCAAGAAACAATACGGTCAAAAATTGCTTGGCGAATCGATGGAGGAAGTGATCGACGCTGCCATGGGCGACCATTTTGAAAAAAGCGGCGACCGTCCGGCAATGCAACCTGATGTAAAAATGGTTGACGGCGAAACCTGGAAAGAGGGCGACGACGTCAACGTTGAAATGTCCTACGAAGCGCTGCCCGCGATTCCCGAGGTTGACCTGAAATCTATCAAACTCGAAAAACTGGAGGTCAAAGCCGACGACGCGTCGATTGACGAAGCTCTGGCCAATCTTGCCGAAACCGCGCAGGATTTTGACGATCGCAAAAAAGGCACCAAATCCAAAGACGGCGACCAGATCACATTTGATTTTCTGGGCCGTGTCGATGGCGAAGCGTTTGATGGCGGCACTGCTGAAGATTACCCGCTGGTTCTTGGCTCCAACAGCTTTATCCCGGGTTTCGAAGATCAACTCGTTGGCGTAAAAGCCGGTGATGAAATTGACGTCAAAGTCACGTTCCCTGCCGAATACCAAGCCGAAAATCTTGCCGGTAAAGACGCGGTTTTCTCATGCGTTATCAAAGCCGTGAAAAAACCTGTTGCTGCGAAAATCGACGATGAGCTGGCCAAAAAATTCGGTGCCGAAGATCTTGCCGGTTTCAAAACCCAGATCGGCGAACGTCTCGAAGAGGAATATGCCGGCGCCGGTCGCGCAGTGATGAAACGCGGCCTTTTGGACGCATTGGACAAACTGGTGTCTTTTGATCTGCCACCGTCATTGGTTGAGGCCGAAGCCGGTCAAATCGCCCACCAGCTCTGGCATGAAGACAACCCGGAAGTGGAAGGCCACGATCACCCCGAGATCGAAACCACAGACGAGCATAAAACACTGGCAAACCGCCGCGTGAAACTCGGGCTCCTGTTGGCCGAATTGGGCCAAAAAGCCGAAGTCGAAGTGACCGACGCCGAAATGACCCAGGCGATCATGAACCAAGCCCGCCAATACCCCGGACAAGAGCGCGAGTTCTTTGAATTCGTTCAGAAAAACCAGCAAATGCAGCAGCAAATGCGCGCCCCGATGTTCGAAGACAAAGTCGTCGATTATGTGTTTGAGCTGGCCACAGTGACCGACAAAGAGATCTCCAAAGAAGATCTCGAAAAAGCGGTTGAAGCACTCGACAAAGAATAACCGGACGCCCCAACAGGGGCTGATCTGTCGGAAATTTGAACGGGCTGCCGGTAACGGTGGCCCGTTTTCGTTTGTAATATGGCCTCGTTTCGGGGATATTTTCCCAACAGGGGGAATTATGGATCACATCGGGGTTCGCAAAGAAGATTTCGCGGCCTTCATGGCAATTGACCGCAATGGCCCAATCCAGATGCTCAATCTGGTGCGCTTGCGTGAATTTGCCGATTACGGCGACGGACGCCGCGTAACAGGTGCTGCGGCCTATGCCACCTATGGCCGTGAAATCACGCCCTGTCTTGACGCGGTCGGCGGCAAAGTGGTGTGGAGCGGCCAGTTTGAGATGACCTTGATCGGCCCGCAAGACGAGGTATGGGATATCTGTTTTATCGTTGAATACCCAAGCGCCGACGCCTTTATGGATATGATGCGTGATCCGGCCTATCAACAGGGGATGATCCACCGGCAGGCGGCTGTTCAAACCTCGCGATTGATCCGCCTCAACCCGGAACCGGATAGTGGGCTTTAAACCGCTGCCAACCCGCGTTTGATCGCATCGACAATCTGTGCCTCGGGTTCGCATCCCAATGACAGCCGCAAAAAACCGTCTTCGACATCATCGCCCCACCGCGCGCGCCGATCCGCCGAGGTGTGCAAACCGCCAAAACTGGTCGCCGGAATCATCGGTGATGCCCCGTCAATAAACCGCCCCGCCGCGGCGGTATCGGCAAATGTCACCCCGATCAAAAATCCCGGATGCGCCATTTGCGCGCTATTGCTGGCTGGATAATGCAGGTCCTTTACGGCGCTATGATCACGTAAAACCGGCACAATCGCATCGGCATTGGCACACATGCGCGACAGGCGCAGCTCAAGCGTCTCCAACCCGCGCAGCAGTAACCACGCCTCGAACGGGCCGGGGATCGCGCCCATAAGGTTGCGCACGTTTTGCACCCGCTTCATCATGCCCGAATCCCGCGATGAAATATGCCCCATCAACACATCGGAATGGCCCGACATCGCCTTGGTATCCGATGAAATCACCACATCGGCGCCCAAATCCAGCGGCTGTTGCAACACCGGCGTGCACACCGTGTTATCAACCACCAAAATACATCCCGCCGCCCGACACCGCACCGCTAGCGCCGCAATATCCACCAGATCAAGCGTCGGATTTGACGGGGTTTCGATCAAAACCATTTTGATACCGTCAAGCGGCGCATCGGTGGTATCGCGCGCAGCCACCAGACGGGTTTTGATGTCGAAATCGGCCAGAATACTGTCATACATGGCGCGCGCCGCAAAATACCCGTCCGATAACAACAGGACCGTATCTCCGGCCTTGAGCAGTGCCATCGTCAACGCGCCATAGGTCGCCATGCCCGAGGGAAACAACAAGGTCGGCGCATCCTCCAACACCCCGATACGGGTCTCGACTGCTTGCACGGTGGCGTTGTCAATGCGCCCGTAAACCCGCGTCGGATCGGACGCATTAGGCAGATGATACACCGAGGTGGCAATCAACGGTTCGGCAATGGCATCCCCGGTGGCAAGGCCGGTGGTGCGCGCGTGCAGCATGGCAAAAACGCGGTCGTTCATATTCGGGGGATTGGCCATAAATGCTCCTGTCGGCGGCTTCTGCCCGAGACTATGGATTTGCCAGCGCACCGCAAGGCGCAACATAAACAAACCTTGGCCACCAAACGGCAAAAGCCGCGCAGGTTTCCCGACGCGGCTTTCTAATTGGTTTCTGACGAAGGATCAGGCGTCTTTGGCGGCGTCGTCTTCTTCGGCAGCAGCAGGCGCAGGTGCACCATCATCGTCGCCAAATTCGTCGGCAGCAGCGGCCCCGATATCGTCAAACAACTCGGCGATTTCGAATTCCGCTTCTGCTTCGGCTTCGGCGGCCAATTCGGCAATGGATTTGCCGGAGGCTTGCAATTCTGCTTCCTCGGTGGACCGCGCGACATTCATGTGAATGGTTGCGGTCACTTCCGGGTGCAAAATGACGGACACCGCGTGCACACCAAGTTCTTTGATCGGGTGGATCAAAACAACCTGTTTGCGCGCCAGGGTGAAACCCTCTTGCGTAGCAACTTCGGCGGCATCGCGTGGGCTAACCGACCCATAAAGCGATCCGGCGTCAGAGGCAGAGCGAATCACGATGAACTGCTGTCCATCAAGTTTCGCGGCCATTGCTTCGGCTTCGGCTTTGGTCTCGAGGTTATCGGCCTCAAGTTGTGCCTTGCGGGCTTCAAAGCTGGCAATGTTGTTCGCCGAGGCGGTCAATGCCTTGCCCTGTGGCAAAAGAAAGTTGCGCGCATAGCCGGATTTGACGTCAACGACGTCGCCCATCTGGCCAAGCTTCACAACGCGTTCAAGAAGAATAACTTGCATGTCTGTTCCCCTTACTTAACAGCGTATGGCAGCAGCGCAAGAAAACGGGCGCGTTTGATGGCACGGGCCAATTCGCGTTGTTTCTTGGCCGATACGGCGGTGATGCGCGATGGCACGATTTTGCCGCGCTCTGAGATATAGCGTTGCAGCAGGCGGGTGTCTTTATAGTCAATCGCTGGCGCGTTATCACCCGAGAATGGGCAGACTTTGCGACGGCGGAAAAATGGTTTACTAGCCATGATTTAGCGTCCTTTTTTAAGGTATAAGATCAGCGGAAAAGCAGCGAATTAACGACGCGGGCGACGATCGCCACGCTCTTCGCGTTTCTGCATTTGCACGGATGGCAGATCTGCATGTGCGTCCACTTTGATGGTCAGCACGCGCATCACATCATCATGAAGGCGCATCAAACGCTCCATTTCGTGCACGGCAGGTGCCGGTGCATCCGAACGCAAAAACGCATAATGGCCTTTGCGGTTCTTGTTGATCTTATAGGCCATGGTTTTGATACCCCAATACTCGCTATCAACGAGTGCCCCGCCATTGTCGGCAAGGACAGTACCAAAATGTTCGATAAGGCCTTCGGCTTGCGTGTTGGACAGGTCCTGACGCGCGATCATTACATGCTCATAGAGCGGCATGTGCATTCCTAACATTTTCAGGCGCATTTCAAAGAACGGGTCGACCCCCTTTGCGACCCATCCACGAGAGACTGCGCGGTTCATAAACTTGCAAAGGGTTCGCGCGCTATACGCCCAGTCCCGCACTTGCGCAAGGGGGCATTGCAAATAGAGACCCGCAATGCCCCCACAATGCTGCCGCGCCTCATTTGCCCGACAATGATCCCGCGCCTGCCGCACCCGTGCCCCATTTTCGACGTTTTGTTTAACGAAACCTAAACAAGAAAACAGGAGGCACACCATGACAGCTATATCAGAACAATTTGAATCAACTGCGGACTTTAGCGGGATCGCCAATCGCCAACAATTGCGTGGCGCAAGCCGGGTTCTTTCGCGGGCTATGTTCTCGTTCTTCGGGGCCACGTTAATGGCCTCTGCTGTTGGTCTCTGGTTGGTGCCGTCCGATTATATGGATGCTGAAATGATGTTGATCCGTCTGGTTCTGTCGTTGATCATGTTCGGGGCGGGCGCGGTTTTGTTGCAAAACGGGCGTGACCGCACGGCTGTTGAAATCGAGGTTGACCCCAAGCGCTCTGAATTGCGCCTGATAGAACGCGGCGAAGATGGAATTGCGCGCCTTACCCAAGTCATCGGCTACAAGGATATTGGTCATGCCGATATGCGCGACGGCGTGATGACATTGATTGATCACGACAATGCTCTGGTTTTGAAATTGCCACTGGGGCAGGTTGAAAATCTGGCCGATATCGAGGCTGCAATTGCCCCAATGATGGCAGAAGCCGCATAAATCCATCCTTCCTGTTGCGTTATTTCCTGCGCATTTGAACCCGATTGGTTCGCGGATGAACACGAAGTGTTGAATAATAATAAATTGCCCTGTGCCCCTGCGCAGGGCACCTTCGTTTGATAGTCATGTAACCGCGAAGGAAACCCCTATGAATGTTTTTGTAAACTCTCCCGCCCAAAAGACGCTATTTGCCGCCGCATTGGTAATTGGTGCCGGTGCCGCAAATATTGCCGCTGCCGCACCACAGGCCTATGTCCTGGACGCAAGCCATAGCCAGGTTTTGTTTTCTTACAACCATCTGGGGTTTTCGACCACCTATGGCATGTTTTCCGGCTTTGACGGCACGATCAGTTTTGATGCCGAAGATCCGGCGGCCTCGACGGTGAAGGTGTCCATGCCACTCAAATCAATGCTCACCGGATGGGAGGCACGCTTTGCCCACTTCATGTCCAAGGATTTCTTTGATGCGGCCGACGACGAAATGGTATCCTTTACCTCGACCGGCATCGAAGTAACCGGCGAAAATACCGCATTGATCACTGGCGACCTCGAAGTGAACGGGATCACCAAATCGGTGGTGCTGACGACGACCATGAACCAGATGGGCACGCATCCGGTGGCCGGCAAAGAATGGCTCGGGTTTGACGCCACCACCACATTGACCCGCAGCGATTTCGGGGTTGGCGCATTTGCCCCCTATGTGGGCGACGAAGTGACGTTGAAAATCTCTATCGAAGCGTCCAAAGTCGAATAAGCGCGATATAAACAGCGTATCCTGTTATTGGCCGCTCCGGGAAACCGGGGCGGCCGGTTTATGTCGGCGTCTTGCTCTCTAATTCCTTCCCTAATTCCCGGTCGTGCTTTTGCGCGCACTCAACGCCACATCAATCACCACCGAAAACCCGAGAGTGCCTTCCTCCGGCAGGGCATTGCCAATGGCAAAATCACGACGATCAAGCGTAATTTGGCCGCGCATCTGCGCGGTGTCGCCGGTGATGTCCAACGTAAACGGCAGCGCAATCGCCACGCTATTGCCCTTGATATCCAAGGTGCCTTGGGCAATGAACCCGTCGTTGTTCGCGGCCACAATATCGGCTTCAAATACCGCCGTGGGATGGGTCTCTGTGTCAAAGAAATCCGCGCCCGAGGCCTGTTCTGTCACCGACCCAAGCGTCAAAGACGGCGTTGCAATTACCACGCGCACCGCTCCAAGTTTGGCCCCCTCGGCGGCGTCTTTGTCGGGTTCAAACGTGATATCGGCGCTCCAGTCGGCAAATTGCCCGGTCAAAGCCGTGCCAAATTGCACAATCGAAAGGGAAAGCGTGCCGTCAGTGACCTGCCAATCGCTCTCCACCTTGGCAAGCGGTGCGGTTTGGGCCATTTGCACGCTGTCCACCGCGGTCGCCTTTGGGGCAAACACCCCAAATGCCATGCCGACGCCAAGCGCGGCACTCCAGACCACCAGAGCCGTCACAACCGGCATAATCGCCGACCCATGCCCGCCGGTGCCCCGCGTTGTCACCTTCCCGAACGGCAACATCCGGCGCAATGTGTCGTCCTTGTCGATCACCACATGTTTTACCGCCCCTGCCACATGCAGCAAAATTGACACGATCAACACTTTGGTAAACACCCCGTGCAACGCCTTGAAAAACTCGGCGACGCCCTGATCTTTGGGCACAAATGGCAAGGATTGCCCGAATGGCCACCAGATCGGCGCAAAACCCGAGGCGGCGGCATGGTATATCCACCCCGACAACGGCACGATGACCAACGATCCATAAAGCAGCCAATGCACGGTCTCGGCGGCAAGGGTCTCGATTTTCCGGTCCCCGTGAAGCGGCGCAGGTTTGGTCCGTGAAAACGCCCAGAATATCCGCACCATAGCGGTGAAAAACAACGAAACCCCGATGGTTTTATGCAAGCTGAACAACAACCCGACGCGGGCAATCGCCGCTGCATCCGGCACCCCTTGGGCATTGGTCGTTGGACTATCGTTGGCAATTACCGCCAAAGGGATCGCCGTGAAGATAAGCAGCACCGTTACCCAATGCAGCGTTTTGGCAACGCCATCATAAGTCACAACATTGATCTGGCGGGGGATGGCGTCTTTCATCGGGCGCTCCGTTTTGTTGCCTGTTCGCTTGATAATGCTAAGAACCGCACGCATGAAAAGCAACGCATGCACCGGATTTGTTATGTGCCGTTGCGCACAGTCTTTGTGCGCGTTATCCCGTATCAAAACCAACCATGATCATTTTGCCGATCAAACGAGGGATCAACCTATGACCAAAGCATTCGTATTTCCGGGGCAGGGCGCGCAAACCATCGGTATGGGGCGGGCCTTGGCCGATGCCTATCCTGCGGCCCACGCGGTTTTCGACGAGGTCGACGAGGCACTGGGTGAAAAACTCTCGACTTTGATCTGGGAAGGTAACACCGATCAACTCACCCTGACCGAAAATGCGCAACCGGCGTTGATGGCGACGTCTATTGCGGCGCTCAAGGCGCTTGAGGTCGAAGGTTTCGGCATCGACAATGTGTCCTATGTCGCCGGTCATTCGCTTGGTGAATATTCGGCTTTGGCCGCCGTCGGCGCCATAAGCCTATCCGATACTGCCCGCCTGTTGCGCATCCGTGGGCGCGCCATGCAAGACGCGGTTCCTGTCGGCGTCGGCGCTATGGCGGCGCTTTTGGGCCTTGATTTCGAGGCTGCAAAAGACGTGGCAATCGCAGCGACCAAAGATTTCAAAGACGAGGTTTGCCAAGCGGCCAATGACAATGATCCCACACAGGTGGTCATCTCCGGTCACAAACCCGCGGTGGAACGCGCCATCGTGATTGCCAAAGAAAACGGCGCGCGCCGTGCGATGCTGTTGCCGGTAAGCGCCCCGTTTCATTGCGCATTGATGGAACCGGCGGCGCGCATCATGGCACAGGCCTTGTCCGAGGTCGCGATTAACCGCCCCTCCGTGCCTATTGTCGCCAATGTCATCGCCAAAGCGGTCAACGATCCCGCCACCATCCGTTCGCTTCTGGTTGATCAGGTCACCGGCTCGGTGCGCTGGCGGGAATCGGTGTTGTGGATGGGTGCGCAGGGCGTCGATGAAATCTGGGAAATTGGCGCCGGCAAGGCGCTCTCGAGCATGATCCGCCGCATTGACCGCACGATTGCCTGTAAAAACATCGGCACCCCTGACGCAATTGCCGCCCTACAGGGTTAAGGGGCATTGCCGCGCAATTGCGCGCTAAATCCGGTATCCCCCCGACACGGTGAGAACCTCGCCGGTAATGAAACCGGCCTGCTCACTGACCAGAAACCCCACTGCGCGCGCGATATCCTCGGGCGTGCCAATGCGCCCCAACGCGGTGTCTTTGACAAACGCCCGGGTCAATTCCGCGGTTCGTGGCGCTTGCTGATTATCAATCGCCCCGGGGGCCACGGCATTGACGCGGATGCCTTGCGGTCCCAATTCCTTGGCCATCGCGCGGGTCCATAAATCAAGCGCGGCCTTGCTTGCTCCGTAAATTGCGGCGTCGCGCGGCGGCAGGACCGCGTTGATCGACGAAATATTCACAATCGCCGCGCCTGATTGCAAATGTGGCAACGCCGCCGCCAATAGTGCCGCAGGGGCCAACAGGTTCACATCTATAATGGCGCGTTGAATTGCGGCATCAAAACGGTCTTTGGGGGTAGCCTTGATCACTCCGGCGTTGTTCACGATAACATCGAGCCGGCCAAATCGCGCGATAACCTCTGCTATGATTTGTGCGCTACTGCCTTCATCTTCAAGGTTGGCTTGAATCGCAATCCCGGCCTCCGGTATGGCATCAGGGCGCGTGGTATTCCAAACGATGGCAACATTATAATCGCGCGCCAGATGTGCCGCAATCGCGCGGCCAATCCCGCGCGCGCCACCGGTTACAAGTGCTGTTTTTTTCATCGGCCAAACCTTTTGTTTCCCCATGTATGCACGAAAACCATACGTAATACATACGCGCCCCATACGTCGAGTTTTGCACGCGGTCCCTTGTTAACTTGGTCAAATCGCCTGATTCGCCGTTAACGGGTCAATTCCTTCATCCCCGCCTCGATCCCCTTGAGGGTCATCGGCACCATGCGGTCTTCGAAAATCTCGCGGATCATGCCGACGGAATGGGTGTATTGCCAATGATCTTCGGCCAATGGATTGATCCACATATGCGCCGGCCACTGGTCGCGCGCCCGTTGCAACCACACCTGACCGGCCTCTTGGTTATAATGCTCGTTTGCGCCGCCGACATAGGCGATTTCATAGGGCGACATCGACGCATCGCCGACGAAAATACATTTGTAATCCGACCCATAGGTGCGCAGCACCTCATGCGTGGAAACCTGTGCATCCCAGCGCCGTGAATTGTCGCGCCATACGCCCTCATAGAGGCAGTTATGGAAATAGAAATATTCCATATGTTTGAATTCGCTGCGCGCCGCACTAAACAGTTCTTCCACGACTTTGATATGGGGGTCCATAGACCCGCCAACATCCAGAAACAAAAGAACTTTTACCGCATTGCGCCGCTCTGGACGGGTCTTGACATCAAGGTATCCGTGGTCAGCTGTGGCGCGGATTGTGCCATCAAGATCAAGCTCCTCATGCGCCCCGTCACGCGCCCATCTGCGCAGCCGCTTAAGCGCCACTTTGATGTTGCGGGTGCCCAGTTCAATGGTGTCGTCAAGGTTGCGAAATTCGCGTTTATCCCAGACTTTGACCGCGCGTTGGTGGCGCGATTTGTCCTGTCCGATACGCACGCCTTCGGGATTGTATCCATAGGCACCGAACGGCGATGTGCCCGCCGTGCCGATCCATTTTGACCCGCCTTGATGGCGGCCTTCCTGTTCCTTTAGACGCTCTTTGAGGGTCTCCATCAACTTGTCAAACCCGCCAAGCGCCTCGATCTCGGCCTTTTCTTCAGCGCTCAAATGTTTCCCGGCCATTTTTTCAAGCCAGTCGGCGGGAATATCAACCGCCTCCATCACATCCTCAAGGCTGATGTCTTCCAAGCCTTTGAAAGTATGGGAAAATGCGCGGTCGAATTTATCGAGGTGGCGTTCGTCCTTGACCATGGAAATGCGCGCCAGATAGTAAAAACCTTCGATGTCATAGGTGACAAGGCCGGCTTTCATCCCCTCGAGAAACCCGAGAAATTCGCGCAAAGACACCGGTATTCCGCTGGCTCTGAGATTTTCGAAGAACGGTAAAAACATCGTTTTCTACACGGATAGGCGGTGGATAACCAGAGTTGTGAACAGCGCCAGAAGCGTAAATATAATCATGTAAACAACGGCATAGAGAGCAATATCCGCAAGTTTGCCACCGCGTTTTTTGGCCTTGTAGCCCCCGAGCAAAAGACCCAGAACGGCCCCGATAATGACGATCATTTATCCGCGACTTCCCTTTAACGGATTGAGAGAACCAATTTCGCGCAGTTTTGCACGCACGGCCCAATCCGCGCCAAACCCGTAACGCGCCCAGCCCAAACTGTCCAGCCGCACACTGCGCGCCTCGGACGCGCGCCCGGTCAATTCAAGCGCCTCGGCCCGCAACATCATCATCGTGGCCAACAGGGCCGCATTTTCGTAACGTGCTGCGGAATTGATATGGGGGGCAATGATCTCGAGCGCCTTTTCACCTTGGCCAAGCGAGACCGCATTGGCGGCCAGTTGCGACGCCACATAAGCGCGATGCAATTGGGTTTCCGGGCTTTTTGAATAGTAATAATCCGCCGCAACAAAGTGTTCACGTGCAATGTCTGCATCGGTGAATTGGGTTAGACGGCCCATGGCAAAGTGACTAAATCCGCGTCGGTGATCCTGCCAACCCATTGATTCGGCGATGTTAAGCGCGGTTTGGGCGGCGGTTCGACGCTGACTTGGATTGGCTCCGGGGCCAAGCGCGGTCTGGATTGCGCGGATCCATTCGCGGGGGCTGCTGATTAAGGGGTTGCTGGGCCGGTTTTCACCTGCCGGATTGATCCGCGCAAGAATAGCGGGGAGGCGGGCAGCGACCTGTCCGCGCGTCATACCCGAGCGGATTTCGGGCGCATAATAGGCCCGTAAAATCATCATATCAAAGCCGGTCAAAACCGCATGCACATTGTCATCATTGAAAATCGAATCGGGCAAACGGTATAGATCGTTGAGCGGGCCAAGCGCCTGCGCAAGTTCTTCGTGAAGGCAATCGCGCACCTCTTGGGGTGTTGAATCATTGGGCAGGAATATCGCGATTTTTTCGCGACTGCGCAACAATCCCCAATTGGCCTTTTGCGAGCGCCGCGCCGCACGATATTGCGATATGCGGTCAATATTTGGCACAACAAAACAAGCGGCCTGCGGTAGATTTTTGCGAATTTCCGCACGAGATACCGCCTGTATCGTAATATTTGCGGACTCGCCCTGCGTGAGGCTTACATTTAGGCCCGCTTCGGTTTTGAGGCGGTGTATGAGCCGGTTCAAATCACCCATCAAATTGCCGGGCGCTGCGCCGGTGACGCGAATACTTATGGGTTGCTCAAAACGGGTAAAGGTTGGCAGGTCGCGCCCCGATTCAAGCTTGAAGCTGAGTTCAAGAAAATCCCGCGCAATATCGGTATTGGAACGAATGGTCGGCACCGGACGCGGCACTGAAAAAACCTTCATACCGGGCAAATTGGTGCCCGGTGTCAGGGCCGCGCGGCTTGGCATCTCGTTCGGCGCACCCGGCATGCAGGCCCCAAGAATGAGACAAAAAGGCAACAGAAAGCGGCTCGGGATTTTCACGACAGGATGCATTTACGGTCTCTGATGTTTGATAAAAGGGGGCAATTGGCCAACACGATCGCATTGGTGACGACCTGCGGCGTTAAAGTCTTGCGAGAGCCAATAAACGCTCGGTGCGCCCCGTTTGTCAGCAGCGGTATTGACCGCCACGATCATGGCCTGCCCAATGCCGGTTCCGCGGAATTTAGGCGCAGTGTATTGGTGTTGAAGATAACAAACGTCCTTTATTATCCACGCATGACGGTGGTAAATAAAATGTGTTAAACCAACAAGTTGCCCGTCAGAAACCATCACAAAAGCGTTGAAATCCCGCGCGTTTTCACCCAAAAGCCGGGTGAAGGTGCTGTCGTGGATTTCGGCACTGACGGTTGTTTCGCAATAGGCCAGATACCCCGTCCAGAGATGCTGCCATTCTGCGCGGTCTTCTTCTCGCAAGGACCGCACAACAAGGCCGGATTGGGGGGACATTTATTAATACTCCGTTAAGACTTGAGACTAATTGTCAAAGCATCCTGTCGGTCTTAAGGAGCATTTGGGGCAAAAATGTGTCATGAGGGATGCTGGGCAGATTGCGCACCGTTGTTAGAAATGTGGGCACCGTCTAAAAGGGTGTGCCGAATTTGGTGCATGGCATGGTTTTCTCCTGAATGTTGCCAATACCCTTGCGTAGAGGCCACGTTGATCTCGGGCCGCAATCACCAGATTGCGGCAGTTGTCCGGCTACAAACACAAAATATCTTGGAAAGGTTTGAACATTATGAATTTCTACACTCTGGAAACCCCGGCGCTGATTCTGGATGTGGATCGCCTGAAGACCAATGCAAACCGAATGTTGGATCACTGCCGGCAATTAGGCGTTTTCCTGCGTCCACATTTGAAAACCGCAAAATCCATCGACGTCGCGAAAATCGCCACTGGCGGGCGGATGAGTGGCATAACGGTCTCGACGCTTGCCGAAGCCGACTATTTCGAAACTGCCGGTTTCGATGACATTTTGTATGCGGTGGCCATCACGCCAAATAAATTCGAACGGGTGCGTTCCATTACCGAGCGCACCGGGAAAAAACTGGTGCTGGTTCTTGATTCGGTCGAGATGGCGCAAGCCGTCGCCGCAAGCACTCTGGGCAATCAGGTTCTGATTGAAATTGACTGTGGCGAAAGCCGCGGCGGTTTGTCACCGGGCGATCCGGCATTGTTGGGCATCGCCCGCCAATTGGGAAGTCAGTTTCACGGGGTTATGAGCCACGCCGGTCATTCCTATTCCACAAACGATATCAGCAAAGTCAAAAACATTGCAAAATCTGAAATCGGCGCTGCCGTAGGGGCCGCAGACAGAATCCGGAATTCGGGACTTCCGGTGACTGTGGTTTCAATAGGGTCAACGCCGACAGTTTTACACGGGGTTGATTTCAAGGGGATTACCGAGGTTCGGGCAGGCATCTATTTGCTGAATGATCTCTCGCAATATGGCCGCAATATTTGCCGTTTGGAAGATATTGCGCTGAGCGTTCTGGCAACCGTCATCGGGCACAATCGCGGGGCAGGGATTATGACCGTAGACGCGGGGGCGCTGGCGATGTCCAAGGATATCGGCGCCAACAATTTTCTGCCCGAAGCAAAATTTGGCTGGCTTTGTGATGTAGACACATTGGAACCGACAGGGTTGGCTGTGGATATTGTGCATCAGGAACATGGCAGTGTGAAAATAAAGGATCCTGCATTGTTTGATCGTTTTCCGATTGGCAGCATGGTGAGAATCCTGCCCGGGCATGCCTGTT
>JAUZRV010000347.1 GCA_030950105.1 Rhodobacterales bacterium
GTGCTATAATTCTGGCAGCACTTACGGGAGAATTGGCATTGAAACAGCAGAGTTTTTCGTCACTTGAGCAGGCCTACAAGAAGAAGCGGACCAAGCGCGAGTTTTTTCTTGGCGAGATGGATTCAGTGGTACCGTGGGCACGGCTGGAAGCCCTGATCTCGCCGCATTACACGCGACCTCGCAAAGGCCGTCCGCAGATGCCGCTTTCGGTGATGCTGCGAATTTATTTTTTACAGCAATGGTATAGCCTTTCTGACCCAGGGGCCGAAGAAGCACTTTATGACATGCACAGCATGCGTGATTTTGCGGGGCTAGATTTGGCACGGGACGCCATTCCGGATGAGACGACGATATTGAATTTTCGCCACCTTCTGGAAAAGCACAAGCTGACCGAGGCGCTGTTTGATGCGGTCAAAGTCTACCTTCAAGAGCGGGCACTTCTGTTGCGTGGCGGCACAATCATGGATGCTACATTGATTGCGGCTTCTCCCTCGACCAAGAACGAAGCTGGCAAACGTGACCCCGATATGAGCCAGTCAAAGAAGGGAAATCAGTGGTACTTTGGTATGAAGACGCATATTGGCGTGGACGCTAAAAGCGGGCTGATCCACACGGTCAAAACCACCACGGGCAAGGTGCATGACGCAAAGCTGACCGATGATCTGATCCGCCCGGACGATGTAATTATATTCGGCGACAAGGGCTATGTCAGCGACAAACGCAAGCGGGCGACCCGGGCGCGAGGGGCCACTTGGGCGGTAAAAGACAAGCGCAAGCCGGGGCGCGTTTTGTCGGCCTCGCAAAAGAAGCGCAACAAGAAACATGGCGTCGTCCGGGCCAAAGTGGAGCATGTGTTTCGGGTGATCAAATGCCAGTTCGGCTATCGCAAGGTGCGCTATCGCGGGCTGGCCAAAAACGAGGCGCAGATATTCAGCCTTATGGCGCTCGCCAACCTCTACCTCGCGCGAAGATGCTTGAGGGCGGAGTCTGCCTGAAATCAGGGGAGCGGGGTAAAACAGTCGCGAAAGCGGTCACAAAAAGGCTGGTGTCGTAAATTCGAGCGGCGATCGGCATTCTATACGCAGCAAAGTCCCCGTTGTTCAGACTTTCCTTAGCAAACAACTTGGTTTTCCTGATCCTAAATTTCGATTCTGGCTTTGGCGAGGGTGCGATAATAGGGCAGTGCCGAGTCTGCCAATTCTGCATATGAACCGGACAATTGCGGCACTGCGGCCTCCTCGCCCGTGGCAAAGCCGGTAGATTTATGAACCGCGCCATACCAATGATTTGCCCATATACCGTCTTCGCAACGGCCACCGGCGGGCCATGACAACATCGCCTCTTGCCAGTCGAGACCAAGAACACTGCACAGCCGTCGCAAGGCGCGTTCTGGTGCGCGGCGAATGTCGGCGCTGTCGATCACAATGGGTGTTTGGCCGATAGATATTACATATTCGAACAACTCCGCCTGCTGTGAAAACCCAATATCTGCGAGGGTTGGTGCCTCGAACTTGGCGGCAAAGCTTGCCACCACACGCGCAGGGTGGCGAATGAGAAAGACGTTTTTCATGTCCGCCATCCAGTCGCGCGGCACACCGGGCACCATATGTTGCGTCATGTGTTTTTGGTAGAAATGTGGGTGCGTGTGCGCCCCTGTCAATTGCGCAACGACCTGCAAGGGATCGCGCGATTGATTGGCAAGAATTTCAGAGCGCATAGGATGATCCAGCCCGGTTTTATCAAGATAGGCCGCGTAAAATGGCTCGTCCACCACGGTGCAATCATTGCGGGCCCCAAATGAATACATCATCGCAGTCGAGAGATTGCGCGGTCCCGACCACATCGCAATGCGCATTATGCCACCTCTTTTGCGATAAGGGCCTTGTAGAGGTCGCGAATTTTTCGGGTCACGGGTCCCATATCTCCGTTGCCGATTTTGCGGCCATCAATGTCGGAAACCGGCGTTTGCGCGCCAAAAGTGCCGGTAAGAAACGCCTCGTCGGCGCCATAGGTATCAACCAGAGAATAATTGCGCTCGAATACAGGAATGTCATTTTCAACACATAGGTCAATCACCTTTTGGCGGGTGATTCCGTTCATGCAATAGTCACCTGTCGATGTCCACACAGCCCCCTTGCGCACGATGAAAAAATTGCAAGCGTTGGTGGTGTTCACAAACCCGTTAATGTCGAGCATGAGCGCTTCGTCAGCACCCGCCTTTTCGGCGGCAATACAGGCCAAAATGCAATTGAGTTTGCTATGCGAATTGAGTTTCGGATCCTGTGTCATTGGCAGACCCCGCAAATGCGGCACAGTGGCAAGCCGGATAGGGCGCGGGATTTTCGGAGTGGAATGTTCCATGATAATCGTGAAAGTAGGGCCGGATTTTGACAATGACGGGTGTTGAAAAGGCCGGGTTTTGACGCCGCGCGTGACCATCAGGCGGGCGTGGGCGTCGGTGGTCATTTCATTGGCGGTTTGTGTATCCATAAGGGCGCGAATGACACCGGCGCGATCCATGCCAATATCAAGGTCGATGGCTTTGGCGGCCTCAAACAAGCGATCCAGATGCGCGTCAAGAAAGGCCCATGTGCCATCATAAAGCCGCATCCCTTCCCATACACCATCCCCGAGCATAAAGCCGCTGTCATAGACCGACACCAGCGCCTGATTTTTGGGGACGATCTGCCCGTTGAGATAGATCAGAATACTATCGTTGCGCGCATCTTCCTGGGCCTGATGGGTGGTTTGGTAATCGGTCATAAGTGGTTCCTTTTTTTGCACGCTAGGGCCGTTAATACGGTCTGCCAAGAGTAAATTCACCTCACCAATGCGTGAGATTTGATTGCATGGGATTGGCGCGCGTTGAAACCAGGGTCATGGTGTGCGTAAAACAAGGAGACGTGTGATGTTTGTAACCCTGAAAAATTTGAAACCCATGTTCCTGTCGGTATTAATTGCCGTTGGAATCCTTATGCAATGCGTGACACGGGCCGATGCTGCCGAAACACTAACCGTGGCGGGCGGGTGTTTTTGGTGTGTCGAGGCCGATTTTGAAAACGTGCCGGGCGTGATCAAAGCGGTTTCGGGGTTTACCGGCGGCACCACTGCAAACCCGACGTATAAACAAGTCACCCAAGGGGGCACCGGCCACTACGAGGCGGTGCGGATTACCTTTAATCCGGCCAAAGTTTCACGGGCGACACTGCTTAATATGTTTTTCCGCTCCGTTGATCCAACGGACGCAGGCGGGCAATTTTGTGATCGTGGCAAGAGCTATCGCACTGCGGTTTTCTATTCGGGGGCGTCCGAAAAAGCGATTGCCAATACCGCCAAAGCCGAGGCCAGAGCCGCATTGGGGCGCAAAATTGTAACCCCTGTTCTGGCGGCCCAGAGATTTTTCCCCGCCGAGGCCTATCACCAAAACTACTATAAAGGCCGCAAATTGGTGGTGACGCGTTTTGGACCAAAACGTCAGGCCGAAGCCTATAAACGGTATCGTGATGCCTGTGGCCGCGATGCGCGGGTGGCCCAACTCTGGGGCAGTGCCGCACCGTTTGTGAATCACTGAGCTTTTAGAAAATCATCAACTTCTGAACGTGCGGGTATTGCATCGGCAGTGCCCGCATGGGTGACCTTAATCGCGGATGCCGCCGCTGCGAGACGCATGGCCTTGGCTGGTGTCATGCCTTCCGATAGACCGGCCACCACATACCCGGCAAATGTGTCCCCCGCACCGGTGGTATCAACAGGCGTCACTTTAAAGGCGTCCATGCGGGTAAAATCGCCATTTTGCAGGTCGTGCCATTCGGCCCCTTGCGCCCCTTTGGTGATCAGTATCCGGGGCACTGGAATGTCCGTCAAAGGCATATCCAAAGCGGCAGAGAGTTGCGCCGCCTCGACCTCGTTCACGATAAGAAGGGTGATGTAAGGGAGCACGGCCCGCACCGCCCCCATGTCAAAGGGCGCGGCAGAATAGACCACCATGGCACCGTTATCATGCGCAATTCTGGCGGCCGTTTCCTGATGTGAGGTTTCGTTTTGCAAGATGAGGATATCGTTTTGCGAAGTGTTCGAGAGCGCGGCATTGATGCGTGCGGGATCTTGTGCACCGCTGGCACCCGAGTAGATGACAATCGCATTTTCACCCGCGGGATCGACATTGATGATTGCGTGGGCCGTTGGCAATGTGCTTTTCGAAATATGGGTTGTATCGACGCCGTAACTTGCGAGGCGCTCAACCGTCCACTCGCCGTCGTCCCCGATCGCGCCGATATGTTTGATAGCAACACCTGCACGGGCAATCGCAACCGATTGATTGGCCCCCTTGCCGCCAAGCCCGACCGAATGGTCGGTGGCGGCCAATGTTTCACCGGGCAGCGGAAGATGTGGCACTTGGTAGAAATAATCTATGTTGATCGAACCGAGATTATAAATCATTACGTCATGTGCCTTTTTCCCTATAGCGTTTCGGGTTCAAATTGACTTGCCTATTGAACGCGAAACGCTTTAGCCAACCTTGCAAGCCGCCAAAACGGCCATATTCACGATATCGTTGACGGTGGACCCGGACGAACAAATCTGGATTGATTTATCGACGCCTGCGAGAATTGGACCAATCACGGTTGCCCCGCCCATTTCCTGCATCAATTTAACCGAGATAGACGCAGAGTGACGCGCAGGCACCACGAGAATATTGGCCGGTCCGGTGAGCCGTTGAAACGGATAGTTTTCCTGGGCTTTGGGATTAAGGGCCACGTCTACCGTCATTTCGCCCTCGTATTCAAAATTAACGCCTCGGGCCTCAAGCACTTTGGGGGCCAGATGCATTTTTTCTGCGCGTTCTGACACCGGATATCCGAATGTCGAGAAGCTGACAAAGGCCACGCGGGGCTCAAGACCTAACGAGCGCGCAACATCGGCGCTGCGTTCTGCGATATTGGCGAGATCGTTTTCATCAGGCCATTCATGCACCAACGTATCGGCCATAAGGACAATACGACCTTTTTGCAGCAGCGCGGTCACGCCAACGGCACCGTGCTCTGCATCGGCATCAAAGACATGATTGAGAAGTTGTAAAACATGTGCCGATTTTCGGGTGGCCCCGGTTACAAGGCCGTCACCATGCCCATGAGCGAGCATCAACGCGGAAAAAACATGCCGGTCGCGGGTCGCAAGGCGATGAATATCATGGCTGTCAAACCCCTTCCGTTGCAGCCGGTCATAAAGGAAATCCTTATAGGCAGGAAGGTGGCGGGTGTTGGCGGCGTTGATAATCTCGAGTTCACGCACGGCATCTCCGAGGCCCTCGGCCTCGAGTTTTGCCTTGATATCATCCGCACGACCCACCACCAGCGCTTTGCCAAGTCCGCTGCGTTGAAACTGCACTGCGGCGCGCAAAACGCGCGGATCATCGCCCTCGGCAAAAATGACGCGGGCCTGTGCCGCACGCGCACGGGTGTTGATGCCGCGCAGGATGCTTGCGGTGGGATCCATGCGGGATTTGAGGGATTGTTCGTAAGCCTCGATATCAATGATAGGGCGCCGCGCCGCGCCGGTATCCATACCCGCCTTGGCAACCGCGACAGGAATACGGTGAATCAAACGCGGGTCAAACGGGGTCGGGATGATATAATCGCGCCCGAAGGTGAGCTTGCGACCGTAGGCGATGGCAACTTCGTCAGGCACATCTTCACGGGCCAGTTCGGCCAAGGCCTGAGCGCAGGCAATTTTCATTTCGTCATTGATGGCGCGCGCATGAATATCAAGAGCGCCGCGAAACAGATAGGGGAAGCCAAGCACGTTATTGACCTGATTGGGATAATCCGAACGGCCCGTGGCCACAATCGCATCGGCGCGCACCGCATGCGCTTCTTCCGGCGTGATTTCGGGATCGGGATTGGCCATCGCAAAAATCACCGGATTTTCGGCCATATTGGCGACCATATCAGGCGTCACGGCACCTTTGGCCGATACGCCTAGAAATACGTCGGCGCCCATCATCGCTTCTTCTAAAGTGCGCGAATCGGTGTTGGCGGCATGGGCCGATTTCCATTGGTTCATGCCTTCCTTGCGGCCTTGGTAAATCACGCCTTTGGTATCGCACAGCAGGCAATTGTCGTGTTGCGCGCCCATGGTTTTGATCAACTCGATACAGGCAATACCCGCGGCCCCCGCCCCGTTCACAACGATGCGCACGTCTTCGATTTTCTTGCCTGACAGGTGCAGCGCGTTGATCAGACCGGCAAGGCAGATCACCGCCGTGCCATGTTGATCGTCATGGAACACCGGAATGTCCATCACGGCCTTAAGCTCTTGTTCGATAATGAAACATTCGGGCGCTTTTATATCTTCGAGATTGATGCCGCCAAAGGTCGGGCCCATCAATTTTACCGCGTCGATAATCGCTTGGGGGTCTTCGGTGTCAAGTTCGATGTCGATGCTGTTCACATCGGCAAACCGTTTGAACAAAACCGCCTTGCCCTCCATCACCGGCTTGGACGCCAAAGCGCCGAGATTGCCAAGGCCAAGCACCGCCGTGCCGTTTGAAATCACCGCAACCAGATTGCCTTTGTTGGTGTAATCATAGGCCGTTTCGGGATTGGCGGCGATTGATTCGCACGGCACCGCAACGCCGGGGGAATAGGCCAGTGACAGGTCACGTTGCGAATTCATCGGCACGGTTGCGGTGATTTCAAATTTGCCCGGTGTAGGTTCAAGATGAAAGGAAAGCGCTTCTTCGGGGGTCACTTTGGTTTTGGACATATTATCGGTTCCTGAGTGGGGTTATCCCGCTTCTACACAGGCAGGGCAGGCGCAACAACCAAAACACGTTTTTACCTTTCGTCCAGTGCGCGGGATTTGTAAGGTCGCATCGCAAAAGGGGGACTATTCGTGTCATCAACCAAATCATCCGTAACGCCCATGATGGCGCAGTTCCTCGAGATCAAGGCAGAATATCGTGATGCGATATTGTTCTACCGGATGGGCGATTTCTACGAGATGTTTTTTGACGATGCGGTCGCGGCAAGCGAGGCGCTGGATATCGCGCTTACCAAACGCGGCAAACATGAGGGCAAGGATATCGCCATGTGCGGGGTGCCGGTGCGCGCCGCCGACGGGTATTTGCACCGTCTGATTGGCAAAGGGTTTCGGGTGGCGGTTTGTGACCAGATGGAAAACCCCGCCGAGGCCAAAAAACGCGGTTACAAAGCGGTGGTCAAACGTGAGGTGGTGCGCCTTGTCACCGCTGGCACATTGACCGAGGAAAACCTGCTTGAGGCGCGGCGGCACAATTATCTTTGTGCCTATAACGAGGTGCGCGGTGAAGGGGCGTTGGCCTGGGTCGACATTTCTACGGGTGCGTTTCACGTGACCCCGATGGGCTTGGTTCGATTGGCACCGGAATTGGCGCGCCTTGGCCCAAGCGAAGTCATTTTGGCCGAAGGGCATGACAGTGCCTTGGCCGAAATTGTGGAAGAATCCGGCGCGGTATTATCGCCTTTGGGCCGCGCGGCATTTGATTCCACAGCAGGGGAAAAACGGTTGTCATCGCTGTTTGATGTGGGCACGCTCGATGCGTTCGGGCCGTTCTCCAAGGCCGAATTATCGGCGCTGGGCGCGGTGGTTGAATATCTTGAAATCACCCAAAAGGGCAATCTGCCGATGTTGCGCCCACCGGTGCGTGAACAACCCGATCGGGTGATGCAAATTGATGCCGCGACACGGCGCAATCTTGAACTGACACAGGCGTTATCGGGTGGGCGGGCCGGATCGTTGATTGCTGTTATTGACCGCACTGTGACGTCGGGCGGCGCGCGCCTTTTGGCGCATCGCGTGGCAAGCCCGTCACGGGTTCTCGATGTGGTGCAGGCGCGCCAATCTGCGGTCGGGTTTGCCGTTGAAAATAGCGGTGCGGGGGCAGATCTGCGCGCGGAATTGCGCCGCGTTCCCGATCTTGAAAGGGCACTTTCGCGGCTTGGCCTTGATCGAAGCGGGCCGCGTGATCTGGCCGCAATAAGGGGTGGATTGACGCAAGCCGAAGCGATTTCGGCGCGCTGTCAGGCGCTTGATTTGCCAGTGTTGTTACAGCAAGCAGCGCAAGATTTGCGCGGGCATGGTGCATTGATCGACCTTCTTGATCAGGCCTTGATTGCCGAACCGGTATTGTTGGTGCGCGATGGCGGGTTTATTGCCCAAGGGTATGACGCCGAACTTGATGAAGTGCGGATTTTGCGCGACGAGGGGCGTAGTGTAATCGCCCGTATGCAGGCCGATTATGTCGCAAAAACCGGTGTGGCTTCGTTGAAAATAAAGCATAATAATGTGCTTGGCTATTTCATTGATGTGACCGCCGCCCACGCCGATAAATTGCGAACGGAAGACTTGGCAGAGGTGTTCAAACACCGCCAAACCACGGCCAACCAAGTGCGTTTTACCACGGTTGAACTGTCGGAAATGGAAACCAGGATCCTTAATGCCGAAGGGCGCGCGATCGAGATTGAAAAGCGGCTCTATGAAACCCTGCGCGCGGCGGTATTGGAACATTCGGGCGCGATATATGTTGCGGCCCATGCGCTTGCAGAGTTCGATTTGGCGACCGCGCTGGCGGATTTGGCGCGCGGTGAAAGCTGGTGCCGGCCTGTGGTCGATGACAGCCGGACATTCCGGATAGAAGGCGGGCGGCATCCGGTTGTTGAAATGGCCCTGCGCCAGAGCGGCACGCCGTTTATCGCCAATGATTGCGATCTTGCCCACGGGGACCAAGGCGCCGATATCTGGCTTTTGACCGGGCCGAATATGGCGGGTAAATCGACGTTTCTACGTCAGAATGCCCTCATTGCCCTGCTCGCGCAAATGGGCAGTTTTGTGCCCGCGACAAGCGCCAAAATCGGCATGGTCAGCCAATTGTTTAGCCGCGTTGGGGCGTCGGATGATCTGGCACGGGGGCGGTCGACATTTATGGTGGAAATGGTTGAAACGGCGGCTATTCTCAATCAGGCGGACGAGAACGCATTGGTTATTCTGGATGAAATCGGGCGCGGCACGGCCACCTATGACGGGCTGTCGATTGCATGGGCGACAATGGAACATCTGCATGATGTGAACGGGTGCCGCGCGCTATTTGCCACCCATTATCATGAAATGACATCACTTTCGAACAAGTTAAAAGGCGTGGAAAATGCCACGGTGACCGTCAAGGAATTCGAAGGCGACGTGATTTTTATGCACGAAGTCAAACGCGGTGCGGCAGATCGTAGTTACGGCGTGCAGGTGGCGAAACTGGCGGGTCTACCCGATAGCGTGGTGGCGCGCGCCAAATTGGTGCTTGAGGCGTTGGAAAAAGGCGAACGCGAGGGCGGCAGCAAACAAAAAGCGTTGATAGATGATTTGCCGCTTTTTGCAGCAACGCCTGCGCCGCAAACGACCAAGGCGAAGGCTTCGGAGATTGAAGCCCGTCTAAAAGACATTCATCCAGACGAAACCAGCGCCCGTGAGGCGCTGGCATTGCTGTATGAATTGAAGGAAATGCTGCCGTAATTCGAAGTTTAGGCGTCAAGCAAACCGGCATGACGCATCGCGGCGTCGATTTCTGCCTTGGTTTCATCAAGCAGACCCGTAAGCGGCAGACGCACCTCGTCCGAGCATTTTCCCAAACGCGACATGGCGTATTTTGCGGCCACAAGACCCGGTTCGATGAACAAGGCAATATGCAGCGGCATCAAACGATCCTGCAAGGCCAATGCTTTGGCATTTTCACCCGCCAAAGAGGCCGCTTGAAATTCAGCGCAGAGCTTGGGCGCGACATTGGCCGTGACAGAAATCGCCCCAACACCACCGTGGGCATTAAAGCCAAGCGCCGATGCGTCTTCTCCGGAAAGTTGCACAAATTCATTGCCACATGTGAGGCGCTGTTGTGAAACCCGTGAAACATCGCCGGTGGCATCTTTGACGCCGACAATACGGGGCAGTTTGGCCAGCTCGCCCATGGTTGCGGGCGACATATCGACAATTGAACGGCCCGGAATATTATAGATGATGATCGGCAGGCCACAGGCCTCGTGCACGGCAGAGAAATGGGCGATCATGCCGCGTTGGGTTGGCTTGTTATAATATGGCGTCACCACCAACACCGCATCTGCGCCGACTTTTTCGGCATGTTGCGCCAAACGGATGCTTTCGGCGGTGTTATTGGATCCTGCACCTGCAATCACCGGAACCCGACCAGCGGTTGCTTTGACAACTTCCTCGATCACTTGTTCGTGTTCTGAATGGCTTAGGGTCGGGGTTTCGCCGGTGGTGCCAACAGGGACAAAACCGGTGCTACCCTCGGTAATATGCCATTCAACAAGCGATTTTAAGGTGTCGATATCGAGAGTGCCGTGTTTGAACGGCGTGACCAGGGCTGGAATAGAACCATAAAACATGACACGCTCCTTTCAATTGCGCAGCGGGGATTTGCCGGAACCCTGGTTGCCAAATTTGTGAATTGATGGCGGGTCCGTGCGGAATTAAGTTGGAACCGTCTATCCTTTGCCTGAAAAGGAAATGCAAGAAGATGTTACGCATGTTTGCGATCCTAGTGGTTTTTATTGGCTTTGGCCTGTCGAATCGTCCTTTGCTGGCCGGTCCGGCCGACGCGCCACGGCCATTTGCCCATGCAATCAAGGCAATGCAGGCGGGCCGCTGGGACAATGCGATGCTTCTTGCCGCGCGGGCCGGACCAGCCGCGGTTGATATGATCGAATGGTATCGGTTGCGCGCCGGAAAGGGCACATTTGATGAGGTGCATCGTTTCCTGGCAAAACACAGCGATTGGCCGGGGTTGAAATTACTACGGCGGCGTAGCGAAACCAGCCTTGTGGAGGCGTCGAATACCGAAATTATTGCATATTTTAGGGAAACTCTGAACAACATGGCTTTCGGCATGCGGAAGTTGTCGATTGCCGCTCGAGTTCACGGCACCAGCCGTTTTGCGGCCGCTTTCGCGACTGTTTTACCCCGCTCCCCTGATTTCAGGCAGACTCCGCCCTCAAGCATCTTCGCGCGAGGTAGAGGTTGGCGAGCGCCATAAGGCTGAATATTGGTCTTGTCACGGTTACGTTCCGGTCTCTTTCGAGCAATGTTTGCTATGAAGGAGATAAGAAATGGCAACGAGTTACACCGAAGAGTTTCGCCGTGATGCGGTTCGCATCGCAACAACCAGTGGCCTGACCAGGCCGC
>JAUZRV010000348.1 GCA_030950105.1 Rhodobacterales bacterium
TGGCGAGTTTTTACCAGTCATTTCAATCTATTCAAGATCAGAAATTTGACGGGTTGATCATCACTGGTGCGCCGATTGAACATTTGCCATTCACCGACGTTACCTATTGGGATGAACTTTGCGAGGTTTTCGAGTGGACCCAAACCAACGTCCACTCCACGTTCGGTGTATGTTGGGGCGGTATGGCGATGATTAACTATTTTCACGGGATCCAGAAACACACAATCAATCACAAGGCCTTTGGCTGTTATCGCCATCAAAACCTCTCGCCCACCTCGCCGTTTTTGCGCGGATTTTCCGATGATTGTGTTATTCCGGTAAGCCGCTGGACGGAAATTCAGCAACCCGAGGTCGAAGCCGCCGGTGGCCTGTTCACGCTGCTTGGCAATGATGAAATCGGCCCCGCCCTGATCGAAGACCCCGCCTGCCGCGCGCTTTATATTTTCAACCATTTCGAATACGATAGCGATACATTGAAACAGGAATATGATCGCGACATTTCCGACGGCACGCCGATCAATATCCCGCGTAACTACTACCCCGATGATGACCCAAGCCAGCCCCCCCAAAACCGTTGGCGCAGCCACGCGCATTTGCTCTACGGCAACTGGATCAACGAAATTTATCAGACAACATTCTATGACATGACCAAAATCGGCAGTAGATAATGGGGATCAAAGCCGTTATTTTTATCATTTTTCTTTGCTTTATTGCGATTTCCGTAACCTTGTTGATGGCGCGCACCCACGAAGCCCGCGCCGAAGCGAGCCACCCACCCGAAGGCCGGATTATTGAAGTCGACGGCCTGCGCGTGCATGTTGTTATCCGCGGTGCCGGTCCAAATCTGGTGCTTATCCACGGGGCCTCGGGCAACACCCGGGATTTCACCTTTTCACTGGTTGCACGCCTTGAAAAGGATTTCCGTGTGTTGGTATTTGATCGCCCCGGCCTTGGCTATACGGACGATATCGACACCACCGGCGCGACGCTTGCACAACAGGCCGAATTGCTACAAAAGGCGGCGCAATCCCTCGATGCCCCGCGCCCCATTGTTCTAGGCCATTCTTATGGTGGTGGTGTTGCTCTTGCCTGGGCAATTCACCATCCCGATAATTTATCCGCGCTGGTTTTATTGTCTTCCCCTTCAAACCTCTGGGCCACCCCGCTTGAT
Source organism: Rhodobacterales bacterium (assembly GCA_030950105.1). Classification (GTDB taxonomy): domain Bacteria; phylum Pseudomonadota; class Alphaproteobacteria; order Rhodobacterales; family Rhodobacteraceae; genus JAUZRV01. The sequence goes on from JAUZRV010000348.1 coordinate 1,172, forward strand.
CCGCTTTACAGACTGACCTCGCATCCGGTTCTTGGGCCCATCATCATCCCGATCCTGACGGCATTTGTCCCCGATTCTCGGGTAAAATCCGCGATAAAAGACGTATTTTATCCACAATCCGCCCCAGCCGGATACGCCTCTTATATCGGGGCAGGTCTTACATTACGCCGGTCCTCAATGCGCGCCAACGGCATGCAACGCGCCAATTTACAGAAAGAAATTGCCGCTCTGATCCCGCATTACGGCGAAATATCCGTCCCGACCGAAATCCTGCACGGCACGGCCGATACCATCGTTTCCACCAAAATCCACTCTGATCTTTTGGTCACCCAAATCGAGGGTGCGGTCCTTACGCGCCTTGATGGCATTGGTCATACCCCGCATCACGTCGCCCAAGGCGCTGTTATTGATACAATAATGCGCGCAGCCCGTCGTGCACGATTGCACTAACCCCCAACCATCGCCATATTGGCCCCAAGACCTGATTACTTCTTGGAGATATATTATGGATTTGCCCTTTGATGGCGCCATTAGCGAATTTTACAATTCCACCGCCCCGCAAGACATCCGTGATGCAATTGCCCGCGCGGATGGCAGTGATATTATCAACCCGAACTTCCCCCATTCCGAACGCCTGAAGCGCAAACATTACGAAGCCGACATGGCCGCCCTACAGGTTGAACTGGTCAAACTACAGAGCTGGGCCAAAGAAAGCGGTGCCCGTATTGCCTGTGTCTTCGAGGGCCGGGATGCTTCCGGAAAAGGGGGCACAATCAAACGCTTGCGAGAAAACCTTAATCCTCGCGGCGCCCGTGTTGTTGCGCTTTCAAAACCCTCGGACCGCGAACAATCCGAATGGTATTTTCAACGCTACATCGACCACTTGCCCTCGGGCGGTGAAATTGTTTTCTATGATCGTAGCTGGTATAACCGTGGGGTCGTTGAAAAGGTTTTTGGGTTTTGCAGCGATGACCAGCGCGAACATTTCTTCAATCAAGTACCGGCTTTTGAAAAGATGCTGGTGGATGAGGGGATCTATCTGTTTAAATTCTGGCTCAATGTTGGTCGTGGTGAACAATTACGGCGTTTCCTGGGCCGCGAATCTGATCCGCTTAAACAATGGAAACTAAGCTGGATTGATGTCGAGGGCCTCAAAAAATGGGATGCCTATAGCACAGCCATTCAAGAAACCCTGACACGTAGCCATACAGACCCCGCCCCCTGGACCATCATTCGCTCGGACGACAAACGCCGCGCCCGCCTAAACTGCATGAGGACCATCCTTCATGGAATTGATTACAAACGAAAAAATGAAAAATCTATTGGCGCTATAGATACCAAAATCTGCGGTGGGCCGGGTATTTGGGATGCCTAAAAAACGCGGCTATCATCACGGGAATTTACGGCAGGCATTGGTCGAATCTGCCCTCGTTCTGATTGAAACCAAAGGTCCCACCGGCTTTACGCTGTCCGAGGCTGCCAAACAGGCCGGCGTCACCCCCGCCGCCGTCTACCGGCATTTCGAAGGCCGCGAAGACCTGATCGCCGAAGCCGCCCGCCAAGGCTATGAAATCTTTGGCGATGTCATGCAATATGCCTATGACAAAGGCCAACCCTCGGCCCTCTCGGCTTTTGAGGCAACCGGCCGCGCATATCTGGCATTTGCACGCAAATACCCCGGCCATTACATTGCAATGTTCGAAAGCGGCATTTCCGTCAACCGCACCCCGGAACTCGCCAATGTCGCCGCCCGCGCCCGTGGCTTAATGGAAAAAGCCGCCGCCGATCTCTCGCAACATATCCCGCCACACAAACGTCCGCCCGCCTCGATGTTTAGCGCCCATATTTGGGCGTTAAGCCATGGCGTGGTTGAATTGTTCGCCCGCAATTCTCCCGGCACCCAATCCCCCTTCGCCCCCGAAGACCTGCTCGAATCCGGTATCGGCATCTACCTGCGCGGCCTTGGCCTTGTCCCGCCAGACAAATAATCCCGACTCGCGCATCTTTGTTCCTAAAATATCCCCGCCGGAGGCTCCGGAGCACCCCACAAAATACTACAAACGAAAAAGGGCCGCCAAAACTGGCAGCCCTTCCCGATAACAATATTGTAAAACTTAACGCTTGGAGAACTGGAAGCTCTTACGCGCTTTTGCTTTACCGTATTTCTTACGCTCAACAACACGGCTGTCGCGGGTAAGAAAACCAGCAGCTTTCAATGCGCCACGCAGCGCAGGTTCATAAAGCTGCAACGCTTTGGAAATACCATGCTTAACCGCACCGGCTTGACCGGAAAGACCGCCACCTTTAACGGTCGCCATCACGTCAAACTGATCTTCACGACCAGAAACCGTAAACGGCTGACGCAGGATCATTTGCAGAACCGGACGCGCAAAATAAACCGACATATCACGGCCATTCACGGTCACTTTGCCGGAACCGGGTTTGATCCAGACACGGGCAACCGCATCTTTACGTTTACCAGTGGCATAGGACCGGCCCAGATCATCACGAACCGCTTCGTGCAATGGAACTTCGGCTACGGCTGCTGCAACTTCGCCAGCAACGGCTTCCAAACCTTCGAGAGTTTTGATTTCTTCAGTCATGCTTAGACCCTCGTATTCTTGCTGTTCATGGACTTCACGTCCAGAACTTCAGGTGCTTGTGCCTCATGGGGATGCTCGGAACCCGCATAGACGCGCAGATTGGTCATCACCTGACGGCTTAGACGGTTTCCCGGCAACATACGCTGAACCGCTTTGGTCAACACGCGCTCCGGGTATTTGCCCTCAAGGATCTGCTCGGCAGAGCGTTGTTTGATCCCGCCAGGATGGCCCGTATGCCAGTAATAGATTTTATCAGTGCGCTTTTTGCCGGTTATCTGGACTTTGTCAGCATTGATAACGATGACATTGTCACCCATATCCATGTGCGGCGTAAAGGATGGCTTGTGCTTGCCGCGCAAGCGCATGGCGATAATCGACGCGAGACGGCCCAAAACAACGCCTTCAGCGTCGATAATGATCCATTTCTTGTCGATATCCGCCGGAGTAGCAGAAAAGGTTTTCATGATGAGAACACCCATGTTGAAGATGATGGCCCAAAGGTTACCCCAAAAGCCGTAATTGGTGGATGCGGTATATAGAGGTGAATTTCACAGTCAAGGGCCGCGCTTCACATTTATATTAGTAAAATCAATGCCTTATAAATAAGGTATTATGATACCCCATTTATGATACATACTCTGGCCCACCATCTGCACGGTTTCTTTTACGTCCGATGCGCCACGTGCGTATAAACGCCGTTGCTTGCAACGCGGCCACCGTCGCAACCAGTATTGCAAACGCCCATTGCAGTTGGTTCGGTTCCGGCACCTGCCGGTGATAGTCCAGAAAATGAACGTAAAGAAAATAGGCCGTGTGCGCCAAGGCCAGTATCCAAAGCACATAAGCCCCTTGTTGCAGGAATTTCCAAACACTCACCCCCAACCAACGCTGCGAGATATTGTTCGATGTGAGTGACAGCACCAGCGCATAAACGAGCGCAATTATACCGACAATATTGCCCGCCCCAAAACCCTTGTCAAACATCACATATTTTTCAAATACCTGATGATACTCAAGGCCAAACAGGCGCTGCCATTCCAGGTCCACCCACCCAATCAGGATGAAACCGCCGTGCACCATTCCAGCCACGAACCCCCAAATGCCAAACTCTCGACGCCAGAGCAACCAACGGGTCGCCCGCCGCCATAACCGCGACAAAGGCCCTATCATCATGCTGAAAGCCAATAAAATCAGCGATGTATCACCAAATGCCCGATTCCACCTGTGCATCGGCGACCATTCCGCGCGCAATGCGCCAAAAAACCAAATCAAAAACCCAGCCAAGGCCAACACCGCCAAATGACGAAATTTCCAGTCTTTCAACAATCCACGTAAGTAAACCAATTTCGCCTCTCCCAAACAATGAATATTGTCATTCCCGACTGCCGGCATTTACAGGATCAATATCAAACCTGATGTGCGGCAATATTATTTATAGCGTGGTTTTAGTATTGGTATTTCACGTCCCATACAAAAGGCCCTATCACGACAATTTTACCTGCACAATTAACGCGTTGTTGGCGGTATCGAATAGGTCAATGTCGCGCGTGCCACCGGATCTGCCATGCCTTGCGAATAAATCAACACATCCCCGACCGCCAATGCTTTACCTAATTTTAACAGTTGGCATTTTGCCACCAGATCAACCCCTGCCGCGGGTTTGCGCAAAAAGTCGATTGAACAATTGGTGGTTACTGCCAGCGCCTTTGGCCCGATCATCGCAAGTGTCGTCAAATAAACCGCCACATCTGCCAATAGAAACATGGTCGGGCCGGACACCGTGCCGCCGGGGCGCAAATGCTGCTCGGAAATCAGCAACCGCATGGTCAATGCATGTTCGCCGACCTCCTCAACGGAAAATTGATCGGCGACCTGCTCAAAATGCAATGCCATAAAAGCGGTCAGATCGTCCCGCGTCATTTTCAAGCTCATGCTTTCCACTCCTGTTATTTGTGCTTACAGTTGGCCCCAACAACCACATGAGGGCAATATGGCAATTCTGGAACGTAACGACACAGGCGCAATCGCGCATTTAACCTTGAACCTACCGGAACGCCTCAACGCGCTCTCTGACGACATGTTGGCCGCACTCACCGCCGAACTTGAAACCCTTGCCGCCCAGGACGATATTCGCGTGGTGATCCTTTCGGGCGCTGGCAAAGTGTTCTGCGCCGGTCATGATCTCAAGGAAATGACCGCAGGCCGCCAATCCGAAGACGCAGGCGCCGCCTATTTCAACGATCTGTTCAAACGCTGTGGCAAAGTGATGACCGCGATTCGCAAACTGCCCCAACCCGTCATCGCGCAGGTCCACGGCATCGCCACTGCTGCGGGCTGCCAACTGGTGGCGTCTTGTGACATGGCCGTGGCCGCCGAGGGCACCCGTTTCGGGGTTAACGGCATCAATATCGGGCTGTTCTGTTCCACCCCGATGGTTGCCCTGTCACGTAATATCCCGCGCAAACAGGCCTTTGAAATGCTCACCACTGGCGGATTTATCCAAACCGACCGTGCCATTGATCTTGGCCTAATCAACCGCGCCGTGCCCCACGATGATCTTGCGTCCGAAACCCGCGCCCTTGCCGAAACCGTCGCGGCCAAGCTCGGCAAAGCCGTGAAAATCGGCAAGGAAGCGTTCTATAACCAACTCGAAATGCCCATGGATCAGGCCTATACTTACACCGGCGAAGTCATGGCCGTGAATATGCTTCTTGACGATACCGCCGAAGGAATCGCGGCATTTCTCGAAAAACGCACACCCGATTGGACCCAATAATGGCGGATTAAAGCCCGTTTTAACAAGGATAAACAACAGGTTATCTCATCGTTTCCAAATCGTTGCCACATTTTTTCCACATTCGCCCTTTTCTTGCCGCAATTCAATCTGCTATCAACACCTTGAAAGCAAAACGATATCTCGTCGTTTGCGCAAGTGGGTCACCGCTGCCGTCAATTTGATCGGCACTTTGTCTCTCCAGGTCAGTTTCTCGCTGACTGCCAAAACCGGTTGATGCGGATCGCTCCAACGATCCACTCGAATAGCTTCAGTGCACGGTGACCCACCCGCCCTTTCATGAATTCTTCCCCCTTCCCAATTCCGCACCTTTCCCCTACATCGCCCCTATGGAAAACACACTTCACATCATCGGCGGCGGTATGGCCGGCTCCGAGGCCGCCTGGGCCGCTGCAAACCTTGGCATCAACGTGGTTATTCACGAAATGCGCCCCAAGGTCGAAACATTCGCCCATAAAACCGGCCTTTTGGGCGAAATGGTCTGCTCCAATTCGTTCCGCTCGGATGATAGCGAACAAAATGCCGTTGGCTTGCTGCATTGGGAAATGCGCGCCGCAAACGGCCTTGTTATGGCCACGGCCGACAAACACCGCCTGCCCGCTGGTGGCGCGTTGGCGGTTGACCGCGATGCCTTTGCCCAATCGGTGACCGATGCATTGCTCGCCCATGAAAACATCACCGTGGAATACGGCGAGATCACCGATCTGCCCAATGACGGCCACTGGATTATCGCGACCGGGCCGCTGACCTCCTCCGCTTTGGGCGCGTCTATCGCGACCGAGACCGGCGCCGACGCATTGGCATTTTTTGATGCCATCGCCCCGATTGTGTATGCCGACAGCATTGATATGGATATCGCGTGGATGCAGTCGCGCTATGACAAGGGCGAAACCGAAGCCGAACAAAAGGCCTATCTCAATTGCCCGATGACCCGCGACCAATACGAGGGTTTCATTGATGCACTTTTGACCGCAGATAAAACCGAATTTCACGAAGGCGAAACCGCCAAATATTTCGACGGCTGCCTGCCCATCGAAGTCATGGCCGAACGTGGCCGCGAAACCCTGCGTTTTGGCCCGATGAAACCTGTGGGCCTCACCAACACCCATAAACCCGATGAAAAGGCCTATGCCGTGGTGCAATTGCGCCGTGACAATGCATTAGGAACGCTTTATAACATCGTGGGATTCCAGACAAAAATGAAATATGGGGCACAGGTCGAAGTGCTGCGCACCATCCCCGCGCTCGCCAATGCGCAATTCGCGCGCTTGGGCGGGATTCACCGCAATACCTTCCTTAATTCCCCGACGTTGCTTGATGGTCAAATGCGCCTTAAATCGCGCCCAAATATTCGCTTTGCCGGTCAGATCACCGGTGTTGAGGGCTATGTTGAATCCGCCGCTATGGGCCTTCTTGCCGGTCACCTCGCCGCTGCCGAAATTCAGGGGCGCACCCTGCCCGAGTGCCCGCAAGACACCGCCATGGGTGCGTTGGTGCATCACATTACCGGCGGTGCCGATGCCAAAACCTTCCAGCCGATGAACGTCAATTTCGGCCTGTTTCGTGCGGTTGAGGGTCTCAAAGGCGGGCGTCGTGGCCGCAAGGACCGCTACCTTGCCTATACAGATCGCGCCAAAACCGCATGGCGTGACTGGCTAGAGGCTTGCCGTTAGGGCGGTGATTTGCTTTAATCTTGGCATGACAAACGGTTTTCTGGACAAAGCATACAATCTCGAAGGGAACGCGGCCACGCGCACGCTCTATGATGCGTGGTCGGCAAGTTATGAAACCGAAGTGGCGGAACACGGTTATGCCACGCCCGGTCGCATCGCCCGCGCGCTACACGCCCATATCCCCGATACCGACACGCCAATCCTTGATTTTGGTTGTGGCACCGGCCTTTCCGGTCTTGCCCTCAAACTGGCGGGATTCCAAACTATTGACGGGGTTGATATTTCGGCTGAAATGCTGGCGATTGCGTGTGCAAAAAATCTCTATCGCAGCTTGCAACAGATTGATCCTGATAAAGAAACCCCCTTCACAACCGGCGACTACCACATCATCACCGCCATTGGCGTGATTGGTGCCGGTGCCGCCCCTGCGCCGGTGTTTGACACCTTGATGGACCTGCTGCCAAGCGGCGGCTATTTTGCATTTTCGTTCAATGACCACACTTTGCAAGACCCGCAATTCGAGGCCAAGGTAAACGGTTATCTCGAGGCCGGAACCGCCCGCCTGTTGTTTCAGGAATATGGTGATCACCTTCCGGGAATTAACATGAAGTCTTCCATATACATCGTTGTAAAGTCTTGATTTTCACCACAAGGTTCGCCCCATCCCCAACCGGCCCATTGCACCTTGGACATGCGTATTCGGCACTACTTGCCTATGATATGGCCAAGGCCCGAAACGGGCAGTTTCTGCTGCGCATCGAGGACATTGATCAATCACGCACCCGCCCCGAATGGGAGGACCAGATTTATGATGATCTTGCATGGCTTGGCCTGACATGGCCTATTCCGGTGTGGAGGCAATCCGACCATATCGACGATTACCGCGCCGCGATTGACCGGCTTTCGAACATGGGCCTCACTTATCCCTGCCGATGCAACCGTCACGATATCGCATTGGCCGCAAGCGCCCCGCAAGAAGGCGTGCCAACCTATGGCCCGGACGGGCGGATATACCCCGGCACCTGTCAACATCGCAAAATGGCCGCCCGCAATCCCACCGACAGTATCCGCCTTAACCTGCGCAAGGCGATTGATCACCTCGCCGCCGACACGTTTGAATTTCAAGAACCTGCAGAAGGCCCCGCAGAAGGCAACTCCGTGACCAAATCCTATAGCGCCGATGATTTACGCACATCCGTGGGGGATATCCTGCTTGCGCGGCGCGATATGGGCACGTCTTACCATCTCTCTGTGGTGCTTGATGATGCGGCCCAGAACATCACCGATGTGGTGCGCGGCCAAGACCTGTTCGAGGTCACAAAAATCCATGTGGTCCTGCAACGATTGCTGGGCCTGCCAACGCCGATTTACCACCATCACCGCCTTATTCGCGACGCCAACGGCAAACGTCTCGCCAAACGCGACGACGCCCGCGCCATTGCCAAATTCCGCCAAGATGGCGCATCGCCGGATGATATTCGCGCGATGGTTGGCCTATAGTTACTCAAGATAGCGCCACGGTTTCGGCATCAAAACCCAGCGGCCATTCACAAAAATAAGCCCGTCAAACGCCAGCCCCATCGTTTCGCCTGATTTGACAAATTTGAACCGCACAATCGGGAAATCCCCGATCATATAGGGAAGAACTTCGCCATACCCGCCGGGGAAATCGCTTAACACCGCATCTCCGGCTTTCAACCCGCCGGTGGTTGCGCGCACAATAACAAGCGAATCCTGATCCGGTTTGGGGCCAAATTTGGTTCCCGGCGTGAACAATTTGGCATACCCTTCCACAAGTTTGCTCGCCAAGGGGTCGCTATAAACCGCGCGAATATCGTTCTCGCTTGGTTCAAGTGCCGCAGTCAAGGCCGCAAGATCGGCCCCGTCTTCAAAGAACTGCATCAACATTTCACACGCATCGTCTTCGCTACCGCCCGCATCCGCTGGTGGTTTGCTGCTGCCCCCGACAATTTCCAAAACCGTAAGGCCGGGATTGGCCGCGCAGGCCTTGGCCAAATTGCGCAAAATCACCGCATTATTGGCATTATCCACCGGCCTTGCATCGCCTTGCGTTGCCGACAAATACCCGAAACTCCACGCGGCAATCATCACTTTATCGGCATCCGACGCCCCGGCGAGAACTTCAAAACAACCATCACGCGGATCGAATCCTTCGGCACCCGCCGCAGTCGCTGACGTTAACATCAGGCCAGCGCCGAGCGCCCCGAATAGATATTTTTGAACACTGTTTGGCATGGATTTCTCCCTAATTCATTTAGACAATGACATTAGCCTAACAGGTTTTTCACGCGACGCAAAACCCGGCGCTTATTCCATGGGGGTTTGGATTTCTACTTCGTCGTCGTGGCGCACAGCCGTGTAAAAACAGCTTCTGCGGTTGGTATGGCAGGCAGGGCCGGTTTGGCGCACAATAACCAACAGGCAGTCGCGATCACAATCGACCCGCAGATCGACCAGTTCCTGCACGTGCCCGCTGGTTTCGCCTTTGACCCAAAACGCCTGACGCGAACGCGACCAATAGGTCACTTTTCCGCTGTCCAACGTGCGGCGCACCGATTCGCCATTCATCCACGCGAGCATCAGAACCTCGCCGCTCACCTCGTCTTGCGCGATAACCGGAAGCAATCCTGCTTCATTATAAGTAAGGGTAGCGGGATCAAAAGACATGCGAAAAACCTTTTCCAGAGGGCATTAAACCCTTATCTATTGCGCAACCCCTGAAAGGGAAACCTCTGAAAGAACAGAATCATGAGTTCCGACACCGATCTTATCAAACTATATTCCGCCCGTATTCTGGCACTCGCCGCCGATATTCCGCACCTTGCACGCCTCGATGCACCTGATGCCAGCGTTAAAAAACGCGCGCCCCTGTGCGGCTCGACGGTTACTGTCGATATCAACGTCAAAGACGGGCGTATTTGCGCCTTTGGTCAAGATGTCAAAGCCTGCGCTCTTGGGCAGGCTGCGGCCTCTGTTGTCGGGGGCGCTGCTATTGGCTGCACCCGTGAACAGATCGTTAACGCCCGCGACGCCTTGCAGAATATGTTGAAATCCGGCGGCCCGACACCGGCCTCACCGTTTGATGGTCTCGAAGTATTGCGCCCTGCCAGCGCCTACAAGAACCGCCATACCTCAATTATGTTGACCCTGACAGCATTGGCCGAGGCGATGGAAAATGTTGCGCAAAAGAACTGCGCTTAACCTAATAGGAGGAAACTTCTGCGACAACATCGGCGTGAAATCAGCAGGGCGATTTACTGAAGGTTAGAAAGTTGTTGCAAATCATACGGGTATATGAATCTTTGTTCTGAACGTCAGGCCCGGAGGTTATTATCTTGATTTCAGTTCGATCAGTTTTACGTCAGGTTCCTGATCCGCGCGGCAGGCAAGGCC
>JAUZRV010000349.1 GCA_030950105.1 Rhodobacterales bacterium
AAATATGCGCGCACACGTGCCGGTGGCAAAGGCGGCTGGATCAAACGCGCCGAGGACTTTATTTCGCCCAAATACCATCTTAGCACATCACAATTTAACGCAAGGGTGGCATCATGGGGTTGATCGGGTCCGTTTTTGATATGCTTTTTGGCAATGGTCGCAATGTGGTGCGCGAAACCGCACAGGTATTTCGGGAAAACGCCGAAAACAGCGCGGTGCGCGAGGCCGGATTGCGCGGGGAGGCGCTTGCGCAGTTTGGCGCAGAATTTGCCCCGCCAAAACGGGGGGTATTTGATCGGGTGATGGATGGGGTGAACCGGCTTCCACGTCCGGCCTTGGCGCTTGGCACGTTGGGATTGTTTGTTTCGGCGATGGTTGATCCGGTGTGGTTCGGCGAGCGCATGCAAGGAATTGCTTTGGTGCCCGAACCGCTTTGGTGGTTGCTCGGGGCCATTGTATCGTTCTATTTTGGGGCTCGCCATCAATCAAAAGGTCAGGATTTTCAACGCTCTATCGCGCAAACAATGGCGAATGTCCCTGCTGTGGTGCGCAATATCAAATCCATTCGTGCGCTCGAATCAGGCAGCGCCGGAATTGCAAATAGCGGCACCGACGCGCAGCTCTCGCTTGAGGTGGTGGAAAGCGATTCCAACCCTGCGTTGATAGAGTGGCAGCAAAATAGGGCCGGGGTTTTCAAGTAGCATCCAAATCGCGCATAGTCTGTGCCCGCGTGTGCCCTGAACAACAATTCGTGGTCAGGGCGCGACAATGTGAACAGGTTTGTCGTCCGAAAGGGTTTGAACGTGGTGATGGGTCGCGTATAACGACGCCATGATAACAGAACTCGGACATTTCGCCCTCATTCTTGCATTTCTCGTAGCAGCCGTGCAAACCGTCGTGCCATTGATAGGTGCCCACAAACGATGGCCCGGCTGGATGGCCGTGGCAGAACCCGCCGCGACGGCGCAATTCCTGCTCACGGCGCTTTCTTTCGGGGCGCTCACTTGGGCCTTTGTAACGTCTGATTTTTCGCTGCGGCTTGTGGTGCTTAATTCACATTCGGCCAAGCCGATGCTTTATAAAATCACCGGCGTTTGGGGAAACCACGAAGGGTCAATGTTGCTTTGGGTGCTCATATTGACGCTGTTTGGCGCTATGGCGGCCTGGTTTGGCGGCAATCTTCCGCCAACGTTACGGGCGCGGGTCCTCTCGGTGCAGTCGGCGATATCGCTGGCGTTTTTCGCCTTTATCCTGTTCACCTCTAACCCGTTCACGCGTATGGGGCTGCCGCCGTTTGACGGTCAGGGGCTAAATCCAATGCTTCAGGATGCAGGATTGGCGTTTCATCCGCCGTTTCTCTATCTGGGGTATGTCGGCCTTTCGATGTCGTTTTCATTTGCTGTTGCTGCGTTGATCGAAGGGCGCGTTGATGCGGCTTGGGGCCGTTGGGTGCGCCCGTGGACATTGGCGGCGTGGATATTCCTGACCATCGGCATCGGCATGGGCAGTTGGTGGGCCTATTACGAACTTGGCTGGGGCGGTTTCTGGTTTTGGGATCCGGTGGAAAATGCGTCCTTCATGCCATGGTTGTTCGCTGTTGCATTGGTGCATTCCTCAATCGTTGTGGAAAAACGCGAAAGCCTGAAAAGCTGGACGATATTGTTGGCAATTCTGGCCTTCGGATTTTCATTGATCGGCACATTTATCGTGCGGTCCGGGGTCATCACATCTGTGCATGCCTTTGCCAATGATCCAGAGCGCGGCCTGTTTATCCTCGTGATTCTGGCGGTATTCATGGGCGGCGCATTGGTGCTTTTTGCTGCGCGTGCCGGGGTATTAGAGGCCAAAGGCGTGTTCTCGATCGTCAGTCGGGAATCGGCGCTGGTTCTCAATAATATACTGTTGGCCGTGGCGTCGTTAGTGGTGTTTACCGGAACAATCTGGCCGCTGATCGCGGAGATTTTCTTTGACAGGAAACTTTCGGTTGGCGCGCCGTTCTTCAATATGGCCTTCACACCGTTCATGGTCCTGTTGGGGGTTATTTTGCCCATCGGGGCGATTCTTCCGTGGAAGCGGGCGAAACTATCGAAAGCTCTTAAGCCTTTGACAGGCGTTTTTATCTTGGCGATTGCCTTGGCTGCTCTGGCCTTTTCGGTGCAAAGCGGGCGGTCTGCGCTTGGGCCTGTCGGCTTGTTTCTAGGCACATGGCTGGTGTTTGGCGCGGGCGTCGACCTCTGGTTGCGCACTGGCCGCAAGGGCGGGCGCCTTGGACGTTTGAAACGCTTGCCACGTGCCGATTGGGGCAAGGCGGTCGCACATGCGGGGCTTGGCGTGGTGATGTTCGGGATTGCCGGACTTATGGCCTGGGAGGCCGAAGATATTCGCGTCGTCGCGATTGGCGATAGTTTCGAGATTTCCGGATATACCCTGACGCTGGACAAGGTATCGCGCGAGCAGGGGCCAAATTATATCGCGACACGTGGCGTGGTGCGCGTCGCCAAAGACGGCGAGGCGCTGACCACGCTCTATCCTGAAAAACGAATCTATCCGGTCGAGGGCCAGCCAACCACCGAAGCCGCTATTGATAGCGGGTTTCTACGCGATATCTACGTGGTGCTTGGGGATCGTCAGGACGACGGGAGCTGGGCGATGCGCACCTATTTTAAACCACTGGCCAACTGGATCTGGGGCGGTTCGATTTTGATGGCGCTTGGCGGGTTTTTAAGCCTTTCTGACCGGCGTTACCGGGTTGCGGCGGGGGCACGCAAAACCGCGCGTAAGCTTGAGCCAAAAGGGGTGCCGGCCGAATGATGATACGCATTGCCGCCGTTTTGTCGTTGTTGGCCGCACTGTTTGCTGCGCCGGTATTTGCCGTGCAACCGGATGAAATCCTTGATGATGTCGCCCTCGAAGAACGGGCGCGCGATATATCAAAGGATTTGCGGTGTTTGGTGTGCCGCAATGAAAGCATTGATGATTCCAATGCCGATCTTGCCCGCGATTTGCGTGTTTTGGTTCGTGAGCGTTTGGTCGCCGGCGATAGTGATACGCAAACTGTTGCCTTTATTGTGGATCGCTACGGCGAATATGTGCTTTTGAAGCCGACAATCTCAGGGTCAAACTGGATACTTTGGGCGGCGGGACCGTTTATGTTGCTGATCGGCTTTGCGGGGGCCGTATCCTACTTGCGCCGCCGTGGTTCTGCGCCGGAAACCGTGATCGCAGCCCTGAGCGATGACGAGGCCAAGCGTCTGGACAAAATTATGCAAGACTGACGCGATGTTTTGCTTTTCTATGGCGCGGGTTTGGGGTTGTAATAGGGCAACTTAAAACGCGAGGCGACAGATATGGACTATCAGACGATCACCCTGGAAATAAGCGACGACATCGCGGTGCTGCGGCTTAACCGTGCCGATGTGATGAACGCATTGAACACGCAGATGCGCGTGGAAATCGCGCATGCGGTCAAGGCCGGCGAAGCGGCCGCACGGGTTTTGGTGATCACCGGGGCGGGGCGTGCCTTTTGCTCGGGGCAGGATCTTTCAGATCGCATTGGCGGTGGGCCGGTGGATATGGAGGCCACGTTGCGCGACGAATACCTTCCGATGTTGCGGGCGATTTACGATTGCAAAATTCCGACGATTAGCGCGGTGAATGGCGCGGCGGCAGGGGCAGGGGCCAACCTTGCCCTGGCGGCAGATGTTGTGATTGCAGCTAAATCGGCATTTTTCTTGCAGGCATTTACCCGCATCGGCCTTATCCCTGATGCGGGCGGCACCTATTGGATGCCCCGCCAGATGGGCGCTGCAAAAGCGATGGGGGCGGCGTTGTTTGCCGATAAAATCAGCGCTGAACAGGCCGATAAATGGGGGATGATCTGGGAAGCCGTCGAGGATGAAACATTCGAGGCCCATTGGATGGCGCGCGCCGCACATCTCGCCAAGGGGCCAACCGTGGCCTATGAAGCGGTAAAAGAAGCCATTCGCGGATCATGGGATAATGATTTGACCGAGCAACTCAATGTTGAGGGGCGCTTGCAAGGGAAATGCGGGAATACCCATGATTTCAAAGAAGGCGTAAGTGCCTTTCTGGAAAAACGCCCGGCAAATTATAAGGGGCGTTAGGGGGAGTTTCCGCCCGTCGTTAGATTACAAAAAGGCGCCAGTGATTGTTATCACGGCGCCTTTTTTACGGTCTCGGGTAAGTGGCCTAGCGGTCTTCTACATCCACGTAATCACGTTGGGTATCGCCTTGATACAATTGGCGCGGGCGACCGATTTTATTTTGCGGATCCCCAATCATTTCTTTCCATTGCGACACCCAACCGACGGTGCGCGCAAGCGCAAAAATCGGCGTGAACATCGACGTCGGAAAGCCCATCGCCTCTAGGATAATACCGGAATAGAAATCCACATTCGGGAACAGTTTCTTCTCGATAAAATACGGATCGGCAAGGGCGGCTTTTTCAAGTTCGCGCGCCACCTGAAGGGTCGGATTGTCCTCAATTCCGAGCAGGTCAAGCACTTCGTCAGCGGATTCCTTGAGAACCTTGGCGCGCGGATCGGTATTCTTGTAAACGCGGTGACCAAAACCCATCAAACGGAACGGATCATTTTTATCCTTGGCGCGGGCAATAAATTCCGGGATGCGATCCGGCGTGCCAATTTCCTTGAGCATCTCGAGGCAGGCCTGATTGGCCCCGCCATGTGCAGGTCCCCAAAGGCAGGCAATACCGGCGGCAATACAAGCAAACGGATTGGCCCCCGAAGACGAGGCGAGGCGCACGGTCGACGTCGACGCGTTTTGTTCGTGATCGGCGTGCAGGGTGAAAATCCGGTCCATCGCGCGCGACAGGATTGGATTAACCTGATAATCTTCGGCAGGGACAGCAAAACACATGCTAAGGAAATTCGACGCATAATCGAGATCGTTGCGCGGATAGACGAACGGTTGGCCGATGGTGTATTTATAAGCCATGGCCGCGATTGTTGGCATTTTTGCGATCATACGAATGCTGGCCACTTCGCGTTGCCACGGGTCGCTGACATCGGTGCTATCGGGGTAAAACGCCGACATCGCGCCAACCACACCCACCATAACCGCCATCGGGGCGGCGTCACGCCGGAACCCGCGGAACAGATAATTCATTTGCTCGTGAATCATCGTGTGATTGGTGATGCGGGCTTCAAAATCTTCAAGTTCGGTGGCCGACGGCAATTCGCCATACATCAACAGATAACACACCTCGAGATAGTGGGATTTGCCAGCCAATTGATCAATCGGATAACCGCGATGCAGCAAAATACCGGCATCGCCATCAATATAGGTGATGGTGCTGTCGCAGGACGCAGTAGAGGTAAAGCCAGGGTCGTAAGTGAACACACCCGCCTGTGCATAGAGTTTGCGAATGTCGATAACATCCGGTCCGGCCGTTGGTGAAAATATCGGCAACTCGTAGGATTTCCCATCCACAGTCAGCGTCGCGGTTTTGTGTTCGTCGGTCATGTACGTTCCTTCATCTATGGCATCTCGTCCGTATCCCCTGCGCGGATCGCACGAAGATACATATTACGTCGGCCTTTAAGGATAGGTTAACTAAAACCTTATCCGTTGGTTGCATCCTGTAGGCGGGCGATGGTTTCATCGCGCCCAAGCACCAGCATCATATCAAAAACACTGGGTGTCGCTGTTCGACCTGCCAGCGCCGCCCGCAGAGGGCCGGCCAGCTTGCCAAACTTCAGATCATGAGTTTCCCCAAACCCGTTTGCCGCGTCTTCCAACGCGTCTCGGGTCCAATTAGCATTTTGTAGGTGCGGCGTCAATTCGCGCAGTATACCACGGGATACATTATCAAGAAGTTTCGCGGCCTTCTCATCGGGTTGTATTGGTCTTGATGCGAGGCTAAATTCAGCCTTTTCAATAAGTTGAAAGAATGTCTTCGCGCGATCCTTTAGGCAGTACATGGCCCGATTCATTGCCGGTTTTTTATCTTCGGGGATCGGATTTTGCCCGGTTACCTGCAAAAACTGCCCAAGTTCGCGCTGCAATGCAGCATCATCGGTCGCCGCAATATGTTGTCCGCATAGGTTTTCGAGCTTTTTAAAATCAAATCGGGAGGGTGATTTTCCGATACCGTTCAGGTCAAACCATTCAATCGCCTGCGCGTCCGAGAAAAATTCATCGTCGCCGTGGCTCCACCCCAAACGAGCGAGATAATTGCGCACACCCGCCGCCGGATAGCCGAGTTTCTGATATTCATCGACCCCAAGCGCACCGTGGCGTTTCGACAACTTTTTACCGTCCGCGCCGTGAATAAGCGGGATATGGGCATAGGTCGGCACCGGCCAATCCATCGCCGTGTATATCATCATTTGACGCGCGGCATTGTTAAGGTGATCGTCACCACGGATCACATGGGTCACGCCCATATCGTGGTCGTCCACAACCACCGCCAACATATAAACCGGCGTCATATCGCTACGCAGCAGGACCATATCATCGAGTTGATCATTGCGAATGGTAACATCACCTTGCACCTGATCGCGGATCACGGTCACGCCTTCGCGCGGTGCTTTTAGGCGGATCACATAGGGCGCATCGGGATAGGTTTCGGGCGCCGCATCACGCCACGGGCTTTGATAGAGGGTTGAGCGTTTTTCGGCCCGCGCCGCTTCGCGAAATGCGGCAATCTCGTCTTGGGTGGCGAAACATTTATAGGCGTGTCCCTTGGCAAGCATTTCAAGCGCGATTTCGCGGTGGCGCGGCGCGTTTTCAAACTGGCTTATCACCTCGCCGTCATGATCAAGCCCAAGCCACGCCATACCTTTAAGGATGGCTTCGGTCGCCTCTGGGGTCGATCGCGCGCGGTCAGTGTCTTCGATCCGCAGCAGAAATTTACCGCCACGGCCACGGGCATAAAGCCAGTTAAACAATGCGGTGCGTGCCCCGCCGATGTGCAGAAATCCGGTGGGCGACGGCGCGAACCGCGTGACAACAGGGGGGTGACCCAAAGTGGATTCGGGTGCGGAAATGGGCGCGGTCATGGCAATATTAACCTTTCGGTAACGAAGATGAGGATAGTGTTAAACACTATCTAAAGCGTTTCAACGCCATGGTGAAGCACACAATGCAGCGCGGCCTCGCAACTGTAATTCTGGATCGCCGCGCGGGGCATTCTGCGGCCCCGAGATGATGTTGAAACGGTCTTGCGTAACGGGAAGGTTGGACGAAATGCGGTTCTGGCATGCCTTTGCTGGTGGCATTTTACAACAACGGGGATATTTGTTCCCTTGGGTTCCGGTGTTTATGGCCGTGGGCATTGCCGGCTATTTTTCCCTGCGCGTAGAGCCATCTATTGACGTGTTCTTTTGGCTTGGGGCCGGTGCGGCGCTGTCAATTGCCATTGCGGCGCGCGCCGGCCCGGTTTTTGCGCCTTTTGTCTGGATGATCACCCTTGTGAGCGTCGGATTTTGTCTTGCCGGTCTGCGGGCGCATCAAGTGGAAGGGCCGGTTCTGGGCTGGCGCTATTATGGCGCTGTCGAAGGGCGGATCGTGGCGATTGATCGTTCAGCGTCCGACGCGATCCGGCTCACGCTTGATCGGGTGGTTCTTGATCGGGTGGCCCCTGCCAAGACACCGCGACGGGTGCGCATTTCGCTTCATGGGGCACAAAATGGGGGGGCACAAAATTATGTCGATTTACAGCCCGGTTTGGGGGTCATGACAACCGCCCATCTGTCCCCGCCCAGCGGTCCGGTTGAACCGGAAGGGTTCGACTTTCAACCCCATGCATGGTTCCAACGCATTGGTGGGATTGGATATTCCCGGGTGCCGGTATTGGCAATCGCGCCTTCCGGGGGGGAATTGCGGGTGTTCAAATGGCGCATGGCCCTTTCTGCGCGGGCGCAGGCGGCCCTTTCCGGAGAGGTCGGTGGTTTTGGCGCGGCGATCATGACCGGCGATAGATCGGGCATCGAAAAAGAGACGATATTGGCCCTGCGCGCGTCCAACCTTGCCCATCTTTTGGCTATTTCAGGCTTGCATATGGGCCTTCTGGCGGGGTTTGTTTTTGCCGTCTTCAGGTTGTTTTTCGCCACTCTCCCGTGGTTGGGCCTGCGGGTTCCGGGGAAAAAGCTCTCGGCGGGAATGGCGTTGATGGTTGCGGCGGCCTATTTGGCGTTGTCCGGTGGCAATGTGGCGACCGAGCGGGCCTTTGTCATGGTGGCTGTGGCGTTGATCGCGGTGGTTCTCGACCGACGCGCCTTTAGTTTGCGCGCGGTGGCCACGGCGGCAATTATTGTGCTTGCCCTGCGCCCCGAGGCGTTGTTGGGGCCGGGGTTCCAGATGTCATTTGCCGCGACCACCGCCTTGATTGCGGTGTTCGGTTTGATCCGCGATCTGGATATCAAACTTGGCCTCAAGTGGCTCCGGCCGGTGTTGGCTGTGGTGCTGTCCTCGGCAGTGGCAGGGGCGGCGACGGGCCCGGTGGGGGCGGCTCATTTCAACCAGCTTGCCCATTACGGGTTGCTGGCCAATTTGCTGTCGGTGCCTCTCATGGGGGTATTGGTGATGCCCGCCGCCGTGGTCGCGGCCCTTCTGCTCCCCTTGGGGCTAGAAGGAATTGCGCTTTATGTCATGGGCTTAGGTCTGCGCTGGATATTGGGGGGCGCGGATTTCGTTGCAAATATGGAGGGTGCCCAAGGGCAAATCGTAAGCCCCGCAGTTTGGGTATTGCCTTTGATGGCGTCGGGTTTTTTGTTTTTGATTTTGTGGCAGGGACGGGTGCGGTTTGTGGGCGTTTTGCCGGTTCTCGCTTCGGTTTACTTTTGGGCGATGACAGAACGTCCGGAAATTTTAATCGCAGACACCGGCAGTCTGGTGGGGGTGCTGACCGCAAATGGCCGCGCCCTGAGCAAGCCGAAAGGCGCAGGTTTTGTCGCCCGTAACTGGCTTGAAAACGATGGCGACGGCGTGACACAGGCCCAAGCAGCCGCGCGTTGGGGCGGGCCGATTGATCTCGGGGTCGGCGGCGTGTTGCATCAGGTGAGCGGAAAACGCGCCACAGCCGCCTTTGATACCTGTGCCAAGGCGGATCTGGTGGTGATGAATGTGACGCAACCGCGCGATCTGCCCTGTCGGGTGATTGATCTTGACAGTTTGCGGGAAACCGGTTCGCTTGCGCTTTATTCTGACAAAACCGGCCTGCGCATAGTAAGTGCGCGCGATATTACCGGCGTGCGTTTGTGGAACAAGTAACCCGTTTTAATAGCTGCGGATTAACCCGACAAGACGCCCCTGCACCTTGACGCTGCCTTCGGGGAGAACCCGGGTTTCATAGGCCGGATTTGCCGCCTCGAGCGCGATCATCCCGCCTTTGCGCATGAACCGTTTCAACGTCGCCTCATAGCCATCGACCTGTGCCACCACGATATCACCGTTATTGGCGTGGCTGGTTTCGGCAATGATCACCACGTCGCCATTGTTGATACCGGCATCAATCATCGAATCGCCTTTTACCTCAAGGGCGTAATGTTTGCCTTGCGCATTGAGCATATCGGCAGGCACAGAAATATGGCTGTTCCCATCGGTAATCGCCTCGATTGGCGCGCCCGCGGCGATCCGGCCCAGTTTGGGCAGGCGCACAACATCCCCAACCACAATGGCCTGGGCTTGGGGGGGCATGCTATCAGGGCGATCCCCTTGAATAACCTTGGGGGTAAAGGCGCTCTCAATGGTTGGCGCGCCTCCCATGCTCTCGGGGAGTTTGACAATTTCGATGGCGCGCGCACGGTGGGCAAGGCGTCGGATAAATCCGCGTTCCTCAAGCGCCGTAATAAGCCGGTGAATGCCCGATTTCGAACGCAAATCAAGTGCCTCTTTCATTTCGTCAAACGACGGCGGCACCCCATCGGCCTGCACCCGTTTTTGAATGAACTTTAGCAAATCCAGTTGCTTTTTCGTGAGCATATGCATGTCCTCCGGCAGTATGTTGACTGTTTATTTACAGTTTGTTCCTGCTTTTCTAGCCATGTTCTTGTTTTGTGTCAACTCTGACGTGCGTCGCCCAGGGCGATTTACTGAAGGTTAGAAAGTTGTTGCAAATCATAGGGGTATATGAATCTTTGTTCTGAACGTCAGGCCCT
>JAUZRV010000035.1 GCA_030950105.1 Rhodobacterales bacterium
AAACCAAACCAAAAGCGCCGCCTGATCATCTCCGTCACCAACTTTTGCGGTTAACTCAATGGTGTTGGGTTTTATCTTTTTCTGGCCTGTTGGCCTCGCGTTTGTTTTTTATATGACCGTGAACAATAAATGGAGCACTAAAATGTTTGGACGAAATTGTGCGAACCGCAGAAACCGCCGTAACACCATGATGAACACCTACTCGTCCTCGGGCAACACCGCCTTTGATGCCTATAAAGAGGACACATTGCGCCGTCTCGAAGACGAACAACAAAGCTTCGAGGCCTTCCTGCAACGGTTGCGCGATGCCAAAGACAAGTCGGAATTTGACGACTTCATGGAAGACCGCGCCAAAGCCGCTGCCAGTGCTGGCAACGAACCGCGCGAAGACGAAAAAGAAGACGCCTAAACCTCGTCGTTCTTGGGGGGCTTTGCGTGCAAATGCAGATGCCACCCTGTCCCCACCGGCCCGCCTCCCCTGCGGGCCGGTATCCCGGTAGCGGAGCATGAAATGACCCACCCCGACAGCCAGATACCCGATCCCGATTATCAACCGGAATTTTACGCCGATATCCCGATGAAACGCCTGTTTGCATGGGTCATCGACTCGGTTCTGGTGGCCATATTTTGCGTGCTCATCCTGCCTTTTACCGCCTTTACCGGATTGTTCTTCTTTCCGTTCCTGATGCTGGTCGTCGGTTTTCTTTACCGCATCATCACCCTGTCCAGCCGCTCCGCCACTTGGGGTATGCGCCTTGTCGCCATTGAATTCCGCACCCTTTCCGGTGAAAAATTCGACGGTTCTATGGCCTTTTGGCACACGCTTGGCCTGACCGTGTCTTTCGCGGTGTTTCCACTGCAATTCATCTCTATTATCATGATGTTAACCGGCCGCCGCGCCCAAGGGTTAAGCGATACTCTGCTCGGAACCGTGGCCATTAACCAACGCGCCGCCAGCTAAAGCACCGCGCTTTAAACCTGAGGCAGGGTTAAGGCGTGGTGCCCCATACCCTCTCAATGTCCGGATCGTCTCGCCACAAACATGTGATTCAAATTTCTGGCAAGACGCTTTAACGACCGGCCTGACTTCGGCCAGTAACGGCGCAAATTAATCCTAATTTTATTCAATGCTTGGCGCATTGCCCGATCGTTGCTATCGTTTGAAAAACATCAGACAGACGAGACAATATGCGCCACACTCTCCCCATCGCACCGCAATTTTATGTGACCGCCCCGCAACCCTGCCCCTATCTCGAGGGCCGAATGGAGCGCAAGCTGTTCACCTCTCTACAGGGCGAGCACGCCGAGAAACTCAACAACAGCCT
Source organism: Rhodobacterales bacterium (assembly GCA_030950105.1). GTDB lineage: Bacteria > Pseudomonadota > Alphaproteobacteria > Rhodobacterales > Rhodobacteraceae > JAUZRV01. The sequence continues at coordinate 1,326 of JAUZRV010000035.1, forward strand.
GTCAAAGCAGGGCTTCAGAAGAAGCCAGAACGTGCTTTACCGCCCGTCTTGCGCCGATTGCTCCGCCTGCCTCTCGGCGCGCATTGATGTGTCTGCGTTTACGGCCTCCAAGAGCCAACGCCGCATTATGAAACGCAATGCCACCCTTGAACGCCGCGCCACATCACCGTGGGCCTCGGAAGAACAATATGACCTGTTTCGCACCTATCTAGATGATCGCCACGCCGAAGGTGGCATGGCCGATATGGACGTGTTCGAATTTGCGGCCATGATCGAAGAAACCCCGATCAAAAGCCGCGTTGTGGAATACACCGATGCCGGATCCAACGATCTTGTCGCCGCTTGTCTTACCGATGTTCTCGAAGACGGGCTAAGCATGGTTTATTCATTCTATCACCCTGATCGCGCCCGTAACAGTCTGGGAACCCACATCATTCTCGATCATATTGAAATCGCCCGCGAGGCCGGCCTGCCCTATGTCTATCTCGGCTATTGGGTGCAAGGCAGCGATAAAATGGGCTACAAAGGCAAGTTTTCCGGCCTTGAGGTCTATCATGGCGGCGCTTGGCAAAAGATGAACGCGCCCGAGGAATTTACCAGTGACGCGCACCCGCTTTCGAACGATCCGATTGCCGAACAGGTGGCCAATATTTCGCTGCCTGACACGATGGTTTCCGGCACATAAGGCGTTCAAACCCCATTTTATAACATGATGATGACATGAAAAAAGGCCACCCCCACATCGGGATGGCCTTTATTTTTGTTTGCACATTGTGCCCGCTTACCCGCGCTTTAATGCCCGATCAATGCCGGAACAATGGTTACAATCGCCGGGAAGAACCACAGGATGCCCAAACCCAGAACCTGGATCAACACAAACGGTGCCACCCCGCGATAGATATGTCCGGTGGTCACTTCCTTGGGTGCAACCCCGCGCAGATAGAACAACGCAAACCCGAACGGCGGCGTCAGGAACGAGGTTTGCAAATTCACCGCAATCATGATCGTCACCCATTTGGGATCAAACGTGCCGCCGTAAATCACCGGTCCCACGATCGGGATCACGATATAAATGATCTCGAGGAAATCGAGAACAAACCCGAGGAAGAACAGCACCGCCATCACGATCAGGAACACCTTAAATTCGCTGTCAAAACTCCGCAGGAATTGCTGGATATAGTGTTCGCCACCAAACGAGATCACCACCAGATTAAGCAACTGCGAGCCAATCAAAATGGTAAACACCATACTGGTCACCTTGGCGGTTTCACGCACCACCGGCGGCAATATGTTGGCCTTGTAAAGCACCCAGCACGAGTAGAACAATCCAAAGATCGCATAGAGATAGGCACTATAAGCCACGATAAACGCCAGCCAGCTTTCCAGTGACACATTGTCGGTATTGATCCGCAGATCAAAGTTGATGCCCACCAAAATCATGATCAATATGGCGAACGTGGACCGCAGCACCACCATCCCGCTTAGATCATCATCACGAAGCTTGCGATACGCAGCGAGCATGATCGCCCCCCCCGCCCCGAGCGCCGCCGCCGGTGTCGGATTGGTGATCCCGCCAAGGATCGAGCCAAGCACCGCCACGATGAGCATAAGCGGTGGAAACACCACGCGGATCACTTCGACCTGCGCGAGGCGCATCACACCGTGTTTCGCCCCATAAAGACCCATCACCGCCGGTATAGCCAACAGAACAACCGTCATACCGCTGCTCATATCCGGCGGGATCATCACAATATCAATGATCAACCCGAGGGTAACACCAAGCGCACCAATGATAAGCGGGCGCGGATTGGCCGACATCAAGGCACCGCGCGCCCATGCCAGAATAAGCGCCAGCGTCAGGAACAGGATCGTAACCCCGGTGCCGATCGGGGCCGCCGCATCGGTTTTATCCGCAATCGCCTGCGCGTATTCATCATCGCTTAACTTACGACTTTCCTGAACGCCACCTGCGGCTTCGATCCGGGCGTTTTCGGCTACGGCGGCATCCCATGCCTCTTGTCCGTGCAACGTAATCATCGACGCCTGACATTGCTCGCCAACATTGACCCGCAACGCCGCGGATTGCCCGATATCGGTATAGCTGTCCACGGTCAGATCCTGCGTTCCGATGACACCAAAGTTGCCCAAAACAAAGGCTCCGGCAATTAACGCTGCCGGCACTCCGAGGAACCAGGTGAACCCTTCTTTGCGGGTGATCACTTCGCCCGTGGACGGTGCGACCTCAATCGCCGGTGCCTTGCTGGGGTTGAACATTGCATAGCCAAAGGCATAAAGCGCATAAAGCAGCGCCAACAATATCCCCGGCAACAACGCCGCCTGAAACAAGGTGCCAACCGACACAACCGCCGGTTCGCCAAGATAGGTCAACGCATCGGTGCAACCGGCGACTTGTGCGCGTTGCTCTTGCGCGGCGGAATAGAGATCCCCCGCCAAGGTGCCGAGCAAAACAATCACAATCGAGGGCGGAATAATCTGCCCCAATGTGCCAGAGGCCGCGATCACACCTGTGGCGATCTCGGGCGAATAATTATGCTTCAACATGGTCGGCAGCGACAGCAACCCCATGGTCACAACAGTGGCGCCCACAATCCCGGTCGAGGCCGCCAAAAACGCGCCCACAACCACAACCGATACCGCCAAACCACCGGGCAGCGGGCCAAACACCCGCGCCATTGTGGTCAACAGATCGTTGGCAATTTTCGACCGCTCCAAGGTGATCCCCATCAGAACGAACATAATCACCGCCAACAGGGTCTCGATAGACTGCCCCGCCAACACACGTTCGTTCATCCGGTTCACAATAAAGGAAATATTGCGATTCAACGCGACTTCCCAGCCCTTCACAAACACCGGTTCGCCCAATGTCGGCAATTCCGGATACCGGAACGTTGAAATTACCTTGGGGTCAATTCCCCCCGCGACCAGATCGACATAGGCCTGTGACCCCTCGTCAATCGCGAAATGCACCAACAAGCCAGAGCTGTCCAATGCGGCAATTATCCCGAAGGAAATAACCCCCGACCCGCCAATGGCAAAGGCCACGGGAAAGCCGGATAAAATACCTCCAAAGAGGCTGAGAAAGACGATGATCAGGCTGATCTCGACGCCATCAAGTCCAAATAACATTGCTCATAGTCCTCTAATGTGTGCCTTCGTAGGCTTCTTCACCTTCGCCAAGGGTATCCTTGTCGAGGTATTTACCTTCGCTTTCGGGGCCTTCCTTTAACTCAAGGTAGGAGCGATAGAAAAAGGCGACGGCCTGTAGGAAAACCATGCCGACGAAAGCCACCAACAGAAGTTTGAACAGGAAGTAGGCGGTAAATCCGTTGGGCGAAAACCCGATGGTTTCGACGTTCCAGCGGAAGGCCCGTGATTTAAGCAGCAACCGTTCCAATGTGTCGCTGGCCGATGGTTTTGGCACCATCAAATGCCGCCACATAAAGAACCACCCATACATCCAGATCAAAACCGCCGACGGGATCATGAAAAACAGCGACCCAAACATGTCGATGATTTTTTTGGTGCGGTATTTCGCACCTGCATAAAACAGGTCAACCCGCACGTGGCCACCCTGCACAAACGTATAAGTCGCACAAAGAGTAACCACCAACGCATTGTAAAGCTTAAGTTCTTCGGCATACCACGAGATATCGAAGTCAAGCGGAATACCAAATCCGATGATAATATCAGGGCGGGTGAAAATCCGCTGCATGAACACGATGATGATCTGTTGCAGCACCATAATCAGGCCAGCCCAGGCAAAGAACCGCCCGACTGTATTGGCAAATCCTTCCAGAACCCGCACGCAGGCCCACATGAATTCATTGCGCCAGAACCCGTAAATTGTCAGCAGCAAAAAGGCGGTCAGCGCCACAAAAAACAGCTCTTTCGAACCGCCATAATAGATGAACCGCATCATCGATTGCTTGTCGGTCCAATCAAGCCACAACTGTGGGTGACTAACCGCATAGCCAAAATTGTAAAATGCCATCGCGATATTCTGCGCGATCCAGAGTGCCCCGTTGCCAAGCGCACCAAGTGCCCCCAGCAGGCTTATGCCGGCTTCGTCCTGCATGATAGTCCCCCATCAAACCCGTTTTGGGCGTCGTTTTATAGCGCAATACGCGCCAAGGCTATTGCGCATTGTCCACAAGGGGCCGCAGCAGTGCCACAGCCCCCCGGGTTTTCAAATCCTGGCTTAGTTGCCGAGAACGCGGTTACGTTGTGCAACGTAATACCCGTCCGACTTGTTGATCCAGCTGGACGATGCCGCCATGGATTCTTCAAAGCTGTTGCGGATTTTCGCGAACAACTCGTCCCCCATGTTTTCGTCCATAACTTCTTTCGAAGCCGCCCCAAACGCATCCCAGACATCATCCGAGAATTGCAGGGTTTTCACGCCTTGCGCCTGAAGACGTTTCAACGCCGCACCGTTATTGGCCAATGTTTCGGCCAATTGTGTGTGGGTTGTCGCCATGGCGGCATTGGAAATGATCGCCTGATGTTGCTTGGAAAGGTCGTTCCACACATCAAGGTTTGTGCCCAGTGCAAGGCCGGAACCTGGCTCGTGGAAACCCGCTGTGTAGTATACTTTTGCAACTTCCTGGAAGCCGGCGCGTTCATCCGCAAACGGACCAACCCACTCAAGACCATCCAACGCGCCCGAAGACAGCGCTTGATACAGCTCGCCACCGGGGATGTTTTGAACAGATGCGCCCAATTTACCCAGAACTTTGCCGCCAAGACCGGGCATACGGAATTTCAAACCGTTGAAATCAGCCGCGGATTTGATTTCCTTGCGGAACCAACCACCGGACTGCGAACCTGAGTTCCCTGCCAGATGTGATTTCAGGTTAAAGATCTGGCCAAGCTCGTCGTGCAGCTCTTGACCGCCACCGTGCAGATACCAGTTGGTCAGCTCTTGCGCTGTGCCACCGAATGGAACGGCGGTGAAATACGCATAACCCGGGTGTTGGCCCAGGAAATAGTAATCTGCCGAGTGATACATATCGGCCTGACCGGAAGAAACCGCGTCAAACACTTCCAACGCGCCAACAAGCTCGCCGGGGGCTTTTTTATCGATGGTCAAAGACCCATCGGACATTTCACCAACCATTTTTTCAAGGTAATTGGCGGCATCATCAAGAACTGCGAAACCGCGCGGCCAAGATTGAACCATAGTCAAAACACGTTTGCCCTGTGCATACGCCGGAGCAGCCAGAGTAGAAGCCGCAGCAGCCGTGCCGCCCAAAGCAGAAGTTCTTAGAAAAGAACGACGATCCATAGAGTATCCTCCCAAATAAGATTGCGGCGCACTTTTGGGCGCCGCGGATCGGTTATCGTGCGCAAACAGTAGCGGCGTGGCGCGCGCGGTTAAATACCAAAGACTACGTAGAGACCGGAATAACGACACATTTACTGTCACATTTGGCCGTGTTTTGCCCCAAATACGGCTCAACGTCACAGATTGGCACGCCCTGCCCCCCCAATTTCCCCTATGATTCGCACCGATTCGCCGCTACCCCGTCGCCCATGCGCGCGCCCTTGCCCCCTCTTTCGCTCAGTTACGGCCAGAAACTCTTTCTGCTCGCCACTTTGCCTCTGATCCTTGCGGTTGCCGCCATTTCCTTGCTGGTGGCCGATCAGTCGCGCCAGTTGGCCGAAGGTGAAATCGCCGCCCTTGAGGCGCAACTCATCGAGGCCAAAAAGGCCGAACTGCGCAATTACGTCACCCAGGCGCGCAACGGGTTTTACTATGTCTATGGGTCGGCGGCCCCCGACGACCAGCCCTCCAAAGACCAGGTCGCCCAGATCCTTTCGGCGATGATTTACGGCGAAGAAGGATTCTTCTTTGTCTATGACTGGGACGGCACCAATCTTGTAAGCCCGCGCCAGACCGATATGATCAATCAAAACTGGACAGGTCTCGCCGATAGCCAAGGCACCCCTGTGGTTGACCGCCTGATTGAAATCGCCCGGTCCGGTGCCGGTTATCACACCTATATGTGGCCCAAACCGTCAACCGGCGTCGAGGCACAGATGGTGACCTATGTGGTTGGCTTTCCATCGTGGCGGTGGGCGGTGGGCACCGGCGTTTTCATTGACGACGTCATCGAAACCGTGGCCTCGACCCGCGCCGAAGTGGCGGCCCGTATTCAACGCACATTTCTCTATATCGGCGCAATAACCCTGTTTGCACTGCTGCTGGTGTTCCTTTCGGGCATGTTTTTGAACATCCGCGAACGCCGCCTTGCAGATGCCAAATTGAAAAAACTCACCCAACGGGTGTTTGACACCCAGGAAGAAGAACGCGGGCGGGTGGCGCGCGAGTTGCACGACAGCATCAGCCAGATATTGGTCGGGGTGCGCTATGCCCTCGAGCTCGCCCGTCGCCGCCTCCAGAGCGACGCCCCTACCGCGCGCCAAGATGCCGGCAAGAACCTTGAAAAAGGCATTAACAGCCTCAACAGCGCCATTCAGGAAGTGCGCCGTATCAGCCGTGATTTGCGCCCCGCTGTGCTCGACGATCTTGGGCTTGGTCCCGCATTGCAGGCCCTCACCGAAGAATTTTCCGCGCGCACCGGCACCACCTGCGCGCTTGAAACCGTGGTGTTTCGCAACCGCCTTGATCCTGATGCTAAAATCGCGCTTTACCGCATCGCCCAAGAGGCCCTTACCAATATCGAACGCCATTCCGGTGCCACCGAGGTCTCGATCAATCTCTTTGGCCACAAAAACGGGGCGACCTTGCAAATTTCCGATAACGGCGTTGGCATCACCGCGATCAGGGACGCCAAATCGCCGGTTGGTGGCCTTGGGTTGCGCAATATGCAGGAACGCATTGACCAATTGAATGGCACCCTGCGTATTCACAGCCAGAAAAACGGCACTATGATCGAGGCCCGCGTGCCCCTGACCCATATGCTGCCTCCCGAAACCCGAAACAGGAAAACCGCATGACCGCACCAAATCATCGGCCCACCCGTGTTGCCATTGTCGACGACCACCCGATGGTCATCGAAGGCATCGAGGCGATTTTGCAAACCTACGATGATATCGCCGTGGTCGGCACATTTTGCAGTGGTCCCGCGATTATCGCAGCACTTGATGACCTTGCCCCCGATGTTATTCTGCTTGATCTCAACATGCCCGGAATGAATGGCCTTGCCGCCATCGAAATCCTTCTGGAAAAATGCGCCGAGACCCGTATTCTGGTGCTTTCCATGCATGATACCGCCGAATATATCCACACCGCCCTTGCCCATGGGGCGCGTGGTTATCTGCTCAAGGATGTGCCCACCGAGGAAATCAAAACCGCCATTGATACGGTGATGACCGGCGCGCAATACCTGTGCACAGGTGCCAATGCCTCGCTTGCCCCCAAAACCAAAGACGGCCGCGAAGCCCTGACCAGTCGCGAACAAACCATCCTGCTGCAACTCGCACAGGGACATTCCAACAAAGAGGTCGCCTTTGATCTCGATATTTCGGTGCGCACGGTTGAAACCCACCGCAAGAACATCAAATCAAAACTGGGGATTTCCTCGACCGCCGGTCTTACCCGTTACGCGCTGGAACATGGCGTTTTGCAAGGCACCGGGCGCGGTTTATAACGCGGCTTGCGCCCAACCCGTCAAAACCCCGTCAAGGCAGCACATCCATATCGCCCTTGAACCGGCGCATCAATAAATGCAACCGGCGCAGCTTGCGCATGTGATCCAGCATATCCACCAATATCGCCATCGGCCCACGGCGATACGCCGCCGCCGGCAACACCTCGACCCCCTGATCGGGAAAATGCTGCTTCATGAACACATGATATTGATTGACAAATGCCCGCGAAAACCGGGTTTGGCGAGCATCCGGATGCCACGGTTTGCGGATACCTTGAAAATGTATAATTTGCGCGCCAACGTAATCCTGAAAAAACGGATAGGCGCGCGTCCATTGCCAATTCCACACCGGGTTAAGCTCGGCCCAGTCGCCCATCACCGCCAGATTGATCAACGACTGGTCATGCTGGGTCATAGCACCGGAATTTGCATTTATCGCCAGCACACTCTCCAAAATGCCTTGTGCATTAAATGCCTCTGTGTCGATCAAAACCATACCGGAGTTAAGAAATTTCATACCCCGAATATTGCGCGCCTTGAATTCCTTCACCGGCGCCTTCAGATTGTCCCATTGTGCAATTTCGCGCACCGCCCCGATCGCGTGGCCGCCCAGATCGACCTCCATAAATTCCGCAAGATCATGTGACAGATTGTAGGTGTCCAGATCGAGAAACAGAATCCGTTGATATATATGCCCCAGTGATTGCGCAAACCAGAACCACAAATACGCCTCGAGCGGCAACCGCCGAATGGCGAAATCCTGTTCCGCCATTTCATCCCGCAGATCCAAAACCACGGATTTAATTCCAAGATCAAGAAAGTATTGCGGAATTTCAATAGGTTCGAGGCTTGTCACAAGAATATCAAAATCACGATTTTCCGAAAGTTGCGCCGCCTGTGCTGCCGCAAACAACCCATAGGCCACCCCGCCCTGATTGGTGCAAAATGCCAAGGCCTTGCGGTTGTTTGTGGTGATCTGTGCGCGTGTCATAATGGTCCGTTATCTGGAAAATTCGTATTAAAAGCAATCTCGGCATAGTAATCTTCGTGCCCTAGTGGCGCACATCCATGTCATTCTTGAACCGGCGCATCAAAAAATACAACCTCGGCAATTTACGCAAGTGATCGAATAAATCCACGACTCGACGCCCGTATGAGCGCCCAAAAGCCGCAGCAGGCAGGGTTTCAAACGCCTGATCGGGGAAATGCCGGTTTAGAAACGCGTAATACTGACACACGAATATCCGCGAAAACCGGAGCTGCCCCACACCACCTTCCCACGGTTTCTGCCGGCTTTGAAAATGCAGAATCTGCGCCCCGACATGGTCCTGAAAAAACGGATAACTGCGCGTCCATTGCCAATTCCACACCGGATTGACCTCGGCCCAGTCGCCGCGCAGCGCCAGATTGATCAACGATTGGTCATGCTGCACCATCGCCCCGCCAGTGGCGTTGATCTCGATAATCCGGTCAAGAATTCCCTGCGCGTTAAACGCCTTGGTATCAATCAAAACCATGCCAGAATTGAGAAATTTCAATCCCCGCATATTACGCGCCTTGAATTCCTCGACCAATGCGCGGTGATTGTCCCACTGGGTAATATCGCGCACACACCCCACCGCATGCCGGCCCAGATCGACCTCCATGAACTGAGAAATCTCGCTCGATAGAATATAGGTATCCAGATCAAGAAACAGGATGCGTTGGTAAACATCGCCCAGACATTGCGCAAACCACATCCACAAATACGCCTCGAGCGGCAACCGCTTGGTGGTGAAATTCTGCGTCGCCATCTGCGCGCGCAAATCCAGAACCACAGGCCGTATCCCCAGATCGAGAAAATATTGCGGAATCTCCAGCGGGTCCAGACTGCAAACCAGAATATCGAAATCACGGTCCGGCGACATTCGCGCCGCCTGTGCCGCCGCAAACAACCCATAGGCCACCCCGCCCTGATCGGTGCAAAAGGCAAGCGCTTTGCGGTGTGATGTGGTCAATTCCGGCTTTGTCATTCCCCTTCCATAACAGAGCATTGACCGAATAAAAGAGGCATCCCTTCCAAACCACCCGCCTGCCGAAATAAAATTCCAAAAAACACCCCCCAAACGACACTTTCCCAAAATCACCTGTTGACGCCCCTGCCCTGCACTCATAATATCCGCGCCAGACAAGGAACAATAATATGAATCTTCTAGTGGTGATTGTGGGAACGAAACGGCGCATGGGTCTCTAAGAGACAACCATATAGGATTTCCATGCGCCCCCGAAACTTCGGGGGTTTTTTTATGGCAACAGACTATTTCGGCAGACAATTACGACAGACAATCACGACAGACAATTCCGACGATAGAAAATAAATACGGAGACAACGAGATGACACGTCAGATGACCGGAGCAAAAATGGTGGTGCAGGCCCTCAAGGATCAGGGTGTGGATACTGTGTTTGGCTATCCCGGCGGCGCCATGCTGCCGATTTATGACGAGGTATTTCAACAAAACGAAATTCAGCACATTCTTGTGCGTCATGAACAGGGCGCGGTGCATGCCGCCGAAGGTTATGCCCGCTCTACCGGCAAACCGGGTGTGGTTTTTGTGACCTCCGGTCCCGGGGCCACCAATGCCGTGACCGGCCTGACCGATGCGTTGCTCGATTCGATTCCACTTGTAGTTCTATCGGGTCAGGTGCCCACCTTCATGATCGGCAATGACGCCTTCCAAGAGGCCGATACCGTCGGTATCACCCGCCCCTGCACCAAACATAACTGGCTGGTCAAAGACACCGATGCCCTTGCCGCGACCCTGCACGAGGCCTTTCATGTCGCCACCACCGGCCGCCCCGGTCCGGTGCTTGTCGACATTCCCAAAGATGTGCAATTTGCCACTGGGACCTATACCACCAAACAAAAAACCAAGCTGAGCCATTATCAGCCCCAGTTAAAAGGCGATCTGGCCGCGATTACCGAACTGGTCGAAGCGATTGAAACCGCCGAACGTCCGGTTTTCTATACCGGCGGCGGGGTGATCAATTCCGGCCCCGGCGCGTCGCAATTGTTGCGCGAACTGGTTGCCGCGACCAATATTCCGATCACCTCGACGTTGATGGGCCTTGGCGCCTATCCGGCCTCCGGCAAAAACTGGCTCGGGATGCTGGGGATGCATGGTCTTTACGAGGCCAATATGGCGATGCACGGCTGCGATCTCTTGATCAACATCGGCGCGCGTTTTGATGACCGAATCACCGGCGTCGTCGATAAGTTCAGCCCCGATTCGATCAAGGCCCATATCGACATTGATCCGTCATCAATCAACAAAATTATCCGCGCCGATATTCCGATTGTCGGCGACATCGGTCATGTTCTCGAGGATATCCTCAAAATCTGGAAGGCGCGTGGCCGCAAGGTCAACACGACCCCGCTTGCCGACTGGTGGGAAAAAATCGAAGGCTGGAAAGCCCGCGATTGCCTGTCCTTTAAACAGGAAGGCGCGGTTATTTCCCCGCAATACGCCATGGCCCGCCTTGAGGCGCTGACCAAAGACCACGACCGCTATATCGCCACCGAAGTTGGCCAGCACCAGATGTGGGCGGCGCAATACCTCGGCTTTGAAAACCCCAACCGCTGGATGACCTCGGGCGGTCTGGGCACTATGGGCTATGGCCTTCCGGCCTCTGTGGGTATTCAGGCGGCGCACCGCGATGCGTTGGTGATCAACGTCGCTGGCGACGCAAGCTGGTTGATGAATATGCAGGAAATGGGCACCGCGATGCAGTTCAACCTGCCGATAAAACAGTTCATCCTCAACAATGAACGTCTCGGTATGGTGCGCCAATGGCAGGAATTGCTGCACGGCGAACGCTATTCCCATTCCTGGTCTGAATCCTTGCCTGATTTTGTCAAATTGGCCGACGCCTTTGGTGCCAAGGGAATTCGCGTCGACAATCCCGATGATCTTGACGAGGCGATCAAGGAAATGATTGCCTATGACGGGCCGGTAATTCTCGATTGTCTGGTGGAAAAACACGCCAATTGTTTCCCGATGATCCCGTCGGGCGCGGCCCATAATGAAATGCTGATGGGCGATGCATCCACCAAAGATGCCATCGGTTCTGCGGGTGCGGTTCTGGTATAATCCAGCCTGACCGCCCTTCATTATATAGATCAAGAAAGGCCTTCAAATGTCTGCTTTAAATATCAAAAAAGGTGCTACCGAGCACTCCGCCTACAATCTGCGCCCGAATTTTTCCGATGTGCAGGAAACCCATACCCTTGCCGTTATCGTTGACAACGAAGCCGGCGTTCTTGCCCGCGTCATTGGCCTGTTTTCCGGCCGTGGTTATAATATCGAGAGCTTGACCGTCGCCGAGGTGAACCGCGAAAGCGCGCTGAGCCGCATCACCATTGTGACCAGAGGCACGCCGCAAGTCATCGAACAGATCAAGGCGCAACTTGGCCGCATCATTCCGGTGCACGAAGTTCACGATCTCACCGTAGAAGGTCCGTCGGTTGAACGTGAATTGTCCCTGATCAAAGTCACCGGCACCGGCGATGCCCGCGTCGAGGCCCTGCGCCTCGCGGATATTTTTCGTGCCAATGTGGTTGATAGCACGCTCGACAGCTTTGTTTTTGAAATCACCGGAACGCCGGAAAAAATTGATGCCTTTTCCGAATTGATGCGCCCGCTTGGGCTGCAAGAAGTCGCGCGCACCGGCGTTGCTGCCCTGTCACGCGGGGTTTAAGCCGGCAAAAAAACCGATCTGGTTTGCCGGCGCACCACATTAGGCCAAATATTACGGGCGTTTCGCCACAGGCTCTGACTCAGATGTCGAGCGAAACGCCTTAAATAGAAAAACGGCCGCCCGCATTTCAGGTCTCAAAACTGGATCTATGCGCTGTATGGCGCGGCTGCGCAGCCAAATTTGACCACGATTTGACCGCGCTAAAGATAATCCGGGCCAAGATGACCCGCAATCTCGCTAGAAGCCGGCGGTCATTGCCATTTCAGGTGCGGTGGCGTCGCGCCTCTTGGCACCAAACGGAATAATCGTTGCCGAATTCCGTTCAGAAGACTTCGAAACCGGCGCATTTGCCGTTTCAGGCGCTGCATGATTAAGGCCCTGCGCCAGTGTTGAATATTCATCTTCCGAAATGAGGCGCGGATTGCGCACATAGCGCAAATGCCGTTTTTCGCTAATTTCGAAATGCACCAAATCACCGGCATCCATCATAACACCATCAAAGACACTGTCTTCTCCGGCATCCCCGGAAAGGTCGTCTTTTGCATTATAAAAAGCAAGGTCGCCATGGTCTTCACACCAAATGACCGCTTTTTGCTCGTCTGTATCACTCCAAAGAACTACGCCGTACATGATTTCTCCAAGTGTTGGTTCTGCTTCGCGGTTAATTTCAGCTTTAACTTTGTTTTAATTATCCACAATAAGACATTCCCAAATCGTAAGCGATGCGCTGATCACACGGTTGCAGCGTAATTCCAGGGTAGGAGATCGTTGATCTGGCTTTGTTTGTGGCCGTTGACGATGGCCGAGAGTGTTGCGGTTAGGTAGGCATGTGGCTCGATGCCGTTGAGCTT
>JAUZRV010000350.1 GCA_030950105.1 Rhodobacterales bacterium
ATCGAACCGTTTGCCTATCTCAAGGTCACCCTTGAAGCTATTGCATCAGGCCACCCTGTAGATTGCATTGACGAGCTAATGCCATGGGCTTTCAATCAAAGGTCAACCTGAAACCTGGACGGGGCGTGCGTTCCGCTTACGATATTTCTGGGTCGCGGTGCCGTTTTTCATTCCCTATCACGGTGCGCCGGTCGATTGTTCACGCTGGAGCGCGCGCGGGTTGAAAAACCTGTTGGTTGAATGTGGGTTTAAAGAAGATGCCGTGCACGCGCATCAATGGGGCAATCGCCACGCCGCGTTGCGCAATATGGAAGAAAAATGGCCGCCCGAGTATGACCCGGACGGCGATGATTTGACCAATGATCCGGATTTTCCAATCCTGACTTGGGCCATGGCGCAGAAAACCTAAGGTTTTGCGCATATTGTAAAGCCGCAGAAAACCTAAGGTTTTTTTATTTAGCGATGGGCGACGATTTTGGCGCCGGCGCTCTGCATATGGAACAGCCCGCCAAGGTTGTGAACATCGTTATAGCCCAGTTGCGCCAACATCCGCACGGCACCTGACGCGCGCGCGCCACTGGCACAATAAAGCGCGATGGTTTTATCCGGCGAAATGTCGGTGTCACGCTCTGGATGGCGCGGATCAAAGCGGGTTTGAAGCATCATCATCGAGATATGCTTGGCCCCTTCGACGATTCCGCTTGAGAGCAATTCATTTTGCTCGCGGATATCGACCACGATAACATCGCCCTTTTTTTGGCCTTCGATCGCATCGGCTGCCGACATTTGTGGAGCACTTGGGGCACGGTTGAGAAAGTTGAACATTTGGTATTCCTGTTTGTTGTCCTGACAAGGTTTCTTGTGGTTTCTTGTCGCGTTGAAAGCAAGCTAACATTCCAAACATTGAATGTTAAGGGGGGAGACAAATAAAATTTTACTGTGGCGGGATCGCGCCTAATGTTGTTCACACTTTGTTCGCACTTTTCGGTTGGCAGTCTGGTCAAGCTCCTTTATCAGGGGGGAGCTGCAAAAGCGGGCGCGTTTCGGGGGGGTAAATGTCAGAGATCAAAAATATCGAGGTGCGCGGCGCACGCGAACATAATCTTAAAAACATTGATGTGGATATTCCGCGCAATCAACTCGTGGTGATTACCGGATTGTCGGGGTCGGGGAAATCAAGCCTCGCGTTTGACACGATCTATGCCGAAGGGCAGCGCCGCTATGTGGAATCCCTGTCGGCCTATGCGCGGCAATTTCTGGATATGATGGAAAAACCCGACGTTGATCACATCAGCGGCTTATCTCCGGCGATTTCGATTGAACAGAAAACCACCTCGAAAAACCCGCGGTCGACCGTGGGGACCGTGACCGAAATTTACGACTATCTGCGGCTGTTGTTTGCCCGTGTTGGCACACCGTTTAGCCCGGCCACCGGATTGCCGATTGATGCCCAGCAAGTTCAGGATATGGTTGATCGGGTCATGACCATGGAGGAGGGCACGCGGGCCTATCTTCTGGCCCCGATTGTGCGCGACCGCAAAGGTGAATACCGCAAAGAATTCATCGAGTTACGCAAACAAGGATTTCAGCGGGTCAAGGTCGACGGCGAATTTTACGAACTTGATGATGTGCCCAGTTTGGATAAAAAGTTTCGCCACGATATCGATGTTGTGGTGGATCGGATCGTGGTGCGTGACGGGCTTGAAACACGGCTTGCCGACAGTTTTCGCACCTCTCTTGATCTTGCTGATGGTATAACGATTCTTGAAACCGCCCCCAAAGAGGGCGACCCAGAGCGCCTCACGTTTTCTGAAAAATTCGCCTGTCCGGTGTCGGGATTTACAATTCCCGAGATCGAACCGCGTCTGTTTTCGTTTAATGCGCCGTTCGGGGCCTGTCCCGAATGTGACGGTCTCGGGGTTGAAATGTTCTTTGATGAACGCCTTGTGGTGCCCGATGCGACGTTGAAAATCTACGATGGGGCCTTGGCCCCGTGGCGCAAAGGAAAATCACCGTATTTCCTGCAAACCATTGAAGCCATTGCAAAACATTACGAGTTTAACAAAAATACCCGCTGGAAAGACCTGCCGGCCTTTGTGCAGCAGGTGTTTCTTTATGGATCTGGTGATGAGGAAATCCAGTTTCGTTACGATGATGCGGGGCGGGTGTATCAGGTGTCGCGGGTTTTTGAGGGTGTGATTCCAAATATGGAGCGGCGCTATCGCGAGACCGATTCAACATGGATCAGAGAAGAATTCGAGCGCTATCAAAATCGCCGCCCTTGTGGAACCTGTGAAGGATTTCGCCTGCGCCCCGAGGCACTGGCGGTCAAGATTGGCGGGCTTCATGCCGGTGAAGTTGTGCAAATGTCGATCCGCGAGGCATATGAATGGTGCAATGCGGTTCCAGAGCACCTCACCGCGCAGAAAAACAAGATTTCCGAGGCAATATTGAAAGAAATCCGTGAGCGAATCGGATTCCTAAATAATGTGGGATTAGAATACCTTACCTTGTCACGCGCAAGTGGAACATTAAGTGGCGGCGAGAGCCAGCGTATCCGTTTGGCAAGCCAGATCGGCAGTGGGCTGACCGGCGTGCTTTATGTGCTTGATGAGCCATCAATTGGTCTGCACCAACGCGATAATGACCGGCTTTTGGAGACGCTCAAAAATTTGCGGGATCAGGGCAATACGGTGATTGTGGTCGAACACGATGAAGAAGCCATCCGTGAGGCCGATTATGTATTTGATATCGGTCCCGGTGCCGGGGTGCACGGCGGGCATGTGGTGTCCAAGGGCAAACCGGCCGAAGTTGCCGCCGATCCGGCATCATTGACGGGGCAATATCTGTCGGGCACCCGCGAGGTGCCAATTCCCGCCAAACGCCGGACAGGCAACAAGAAAAAGCTGCGTGTGGTCAAGGCGAGCGGCAATAACCTACGGGATGTGACGGTTGATTTTCCTTTGGGGAAATTCACCTGTGTTACCGGCGTTTCGGGCGGTGGGAAATCGACGTTAACCATCGAAACCCTGTTCAAAACCGCCAGTATGCGGCTTAATGGTGCGCGGCAAACACCGGCCCCCTGCGAGACGATCAAGGGGTTGGAATACCTTGATAAAGTTATTGATATCGACCAACGCGCCATTGGCCGCACGCCGCGTTCGAACCCTGCCACCTATACCGGCGCGTTCACGCCAATCCGCGACTGGTTTGCCGGCCTGCCCGAAAGCAAGGCCCGTGGATACAAGCCGGGCCGGTTTAGTTTCAATGTCAAAGGCGGGCGTTGTGAGGCCTGCAAAGGCGATGGGCTTATCAAGATTGAAATGCATTTCCTGCCCGATGTTTACGTGACTTGCGAGACCTGCAAGGGCGCGCGCTACAACCGCGAGACCCTTGAAATTCGGTTTAAAGGCAAGAGCATAGCCGATGTTCTCGAAATGAATGTGGAAGATGCGCAGAGCTTTTTCAAAGCGGTGCCAAGTATCCGCGACAAGATGGATGCCCTCGCGCGGGTCGGCCTTGGGTATATCAAGGTCGGGCAGCAGGCGACCACCCTTTCAGGGGGCGAGGCGCAGCGGGTGAAACTTTCCAAAGAGTTGGCCAAGCGGTCAACCGGACGCACACTCTATATTCTTGATGAGCCGACAACAGGTCTGCATTTCGAAGATGTGCGCAAGTTGATGGAAGTGCTTCATGAGCTGGTCGAGAGCGGCAATACCGTGATTGTCATCGAACACAATCTTGATGTGATAAAAACCGCCGACTGGATCATTGATATTGGTCCCGAAGGTGGCGATGGCGGCGGACAGATTGTAGCAGTTGGCACCCCCGAACAAGTGGCCAAAGTCGAGGGCAGTTATACCGGACATTACCTTGAACAGGTGCTTGCGGGGCGTAAACTGGTTGCAGAATAGAAAAACCGGCGCTGTGGAAATCGCAGCGCCGGTTTTCGGTGTTTTGTTCGTGAGTGGTTAGCTTTTCTTCATGGGGCAGGTGTTGAGACCCAAAATGGAATAAAGCGGGCAACTTCCGAGCAGGCCAGTGGCCAAAGGCACGATGCCGATCAGCAGGAACATACGGTATGACGCGTCGGGCAGCATGAAAAATGCCGCCAAAAGCGCAACACCGGCAACGACGCGAAGGATGCGGTCAAAGCCGCCTGTGTTTTTCTTGAACATGGGATGTCTCCGGTTTTGTTTCAATTAATTTCTGGTTAATTGATTCGCCGTCCTGTGTCTGTGACAGGGTCACACAGATGATTACGTGCAGATTTCCGCCAGTATTTTAAGAGGCTCGGATTTGAGAACCTGCACCGTGCCACGGGCGGTTTTTACAAACCCTTTGCGCGACCACGCATCAAGACGGCGCGACACCACTTCGCGGGCGCTGCCAACTGCTGCTGCGAGCTCTTGCTGGGTGGTAATAAGGGTGCCATCTGTGTCCGCATGTTCAAGAATATAGGCCGCGAGGCGACATTCAACCCGTTGAAACGCGACTTTTTCAAGGATGTGCATCATAGTTTGCATCCGCTCGGCAAAGGCCGAAAACACCAAGGCGCGAAAGCTGGTTGATTGATTGATCAACTCCATGAAAATCGCGCGCGGCAGTAAAACAAGGCGGGCGTCATTTTCGACCACCGCCTCGGCGCTGTAATCTTCGTCGCCCAATAGACCAAGCGTGCTCTGGATACAGGATTGCCCCGAGGCCACTTCGTAAAGCAGCATTTCACGCCCCGACGCCCCGGTGAGCGAGACATTCACTCGGCCCTTAAGGACAATTACATAGCCTTTGACCGACTGACCGGGGGAAAATAGAACCGTGCCTTTGGGGGCATCCATGGGCACAAGCGTATTAAGACGCGCCACGGTGGGCGCATCCAGATGTGACAGATCAGAGGCCTGATCTACCCAGTTCACTTTCGGCTACGCTTTTCAAACCGCGGGAGCATTGCGCTAAAATCCATACCGGTGCCATCCTCTTGCTCCACGAAGGTCTCGTAGAGTTCGGTGGCATTTTGCCCCATTGGCGTGTCGGCGTCTACCGATTGTGCGGCTTGTTGCGAAAGGCGTAGATCCTTGAGCATCAATTCGGCGGCAAATCCGGGTTTATAATCATTATCGGCGGGGGATTGCGGGCCAACACCGGGGGCCGGACAATAGGCGTTCATGGTCCATGAATATCCCGAGGACGTCGAAACCACATCAAACATTTTTTCACGCGACAGGCCGAGTTTATCTGCCAAGGCGAAGGCCTCGCAGGTGGCGATCATGGTCACGCCGAGGATCATGTTGTTGCATATTTTGGCGCTTTGACCGGCACCGGACGCGCCGCAATGCACGGCCTTCTGACCCATGATGTCAAACAATGGTGCGGCCTTGGCAAACGCGGCATCAGACCCGCCCGCCATAAACGTAAGCGTGCCGTTGCTGGCCCCGCCGGTGCCACCGGAAACCGGCGCATCAACGCAAAGAACCCCCATGGAATCAGCGTCTTGGGCCACAGCGCGGGCAGAATCCACATCAACCGTCGAACAATCAATATGGGTGGCACCTTTGGTCATGGCCGGTAGAATATCGGCGGCAACCGCGCGCAGGATTGCACCATTTGGCAGCATGGTAATGACCACATCGCGCCCCGTTGCAGCCGTAGCAGCAGAGGCTGCATTGGTCACACCTGCGATGGTCACACCGGCGGTATCAAATCCGGTGACAGCATGCCCCGCCGCCGCGAGGTTTGCCGCCATAGGGCCGCCCATATTGCCAAGTCCGATAAATCCGATTTGCATGATTTTGTCCTTTTTTTCGAATGTTAGCGCGTCTTTTCCCAAAGGTAACAGCATGTTCGAGACCGCAACCGCCGGTAGGGTGTCGATGGTATGTTTCCACACCGGATCCCGGGTCTTGTCGATGATTGCCGCCCGAATACCTTCGATAAAATCACCGTGCTCCATGGCGCGGTGGGTAAAACGATACTCGAGCGCAAGGGCGCGGCGGATGTCGGAATGGCCGCGGGTCCGGTGGATTATCTCAACCGCGCAGGCCATTGACAGCGGCGCATTGCGGGACAGGGTTTTAAGGGTCTTCACCGCAAATTCACCGGGATCAGCGCGCAGGGAATTGGCAATGTCGATCAATGTCTCGCCGTCAAAATGGCGGTCAATTTCGGCGCGTTGCGCACCGATTGGTCCTGATGGCGGCGTTTCGTGCTGGGCTTCAATCAAAGCAAGGTCGCCGGTTTCAGCAAGACCACGGGAAAGTGTTGGCCAGCGGTCTTGGGGGATGAAATAATCCGCAAAACCGGCAAGAATTGCATCACCCGCCGACATGCGCGCGCCGGTTGTGGCAAGGTATTCCCCAAGACGCCCGGGCGATTGCGCAAGAACGAGCGACCCACCGACATCCGGCACAAGACCTATTCCGACCTCGGGCATGGAAATTTGTGACGTGTCGCACAGGATGCGGTGACTGGCATGGCAGCCAAACCCGACACCGCCGCCCATGGTAAAGCCTTGCATGAACGATACAACGGGTTTGGGGAATTCGAACAATTTGGCGTTCATGCGGTATTCGTCGCGCCAGAATTGCTGCCCGTAGGCGTAATCACCGCGTTTGCCAGAGGCGTAGAGTTCGGCAATATCTCCGCCGGCACAAAACGCCTTGTCCCCAACCGCATCAAGGATGAGCAGGCGGATATCGGCATTTTTGGACCAGTCATCCAACGCGTCTTCGATCGCCAAACACATCTCGTAAGTCAACGCATTAAGAGCGCTTTCACGGGTCAGGGTGATGCGACCGGCGACACCTTCGATGCGGATATGAATGTCGCTCATTGATCGGCAATCAATTGACGCGCCACGATCACACGCATGATTTCGTTGGTGCCTTCGAGGATTTCATGAACCCGCAAATCGCGCACCAGTTTTTCGATGCCATAATCGGCCAGATAGCCATATCCGCCGTGTAACTGTAGGCATTGATTGACTATTTTCGATCCGGCTTCGGTGACGAATTTCTTGGCCATGGCGCAATGTTTGGTGGCATCCGGCGCACCTGTGTCAAGTTTCCAGGCGGCTTGACGCAGGAATACGCGTGCGGCCTGAAGCTCGATCTCCATATCGGCAAGACGGAATTGCAGGGCTTGGAATTGATCAATGGACTTCCCGAAAGCGCGGCGTTCGGCCATATAGGCAAGGGTCATATCAAGGGCGGTTTGGGCCGCGCCAAGCGAGCAGGCCGAGATGTTGAGGCGCCCGCCATCAAGGCCCTTCATCGCATAGGTAAACCCTTTGCCTTCTTCGCCGATCAGGTTGCTGGCGGCGATTTCACAATCGTCGAATTGCACCTGACGGGTGGGCTGACTTCTCCAGCCCATTTTTTCTTCGAGCGCGCCAAATGACAGGCCATCGGTGCCCGCATCGACCATAAATGCCGAAATCCCTTTGGAACCGTCCGCGCCGGTGCGCGCCATCACCACATAGGCATCCGAATATCCGCCACCGGAAATAAAGGCCTTGGTGCCGGTCAGGGAATACCCTGTGTCGTTGGCGGTTGCGCGGGTCGAAAGGGCGGCGGCGTCCGACCCTGATCCCGGTTCGGTCAGGCAATAGGACAGCACCGTCTCCATGGTGAGAACCTGTGGCAAATATTGTGCGATCAATTCGGGTGAACCAAAACTGTCGAGCATCTTGGCGCACATGTTATGGATTGACAAAAACGCCGCTACAGACGGGCAAGCCATTGAAAGAGCTTCAAAAACCAATGTCGCATCAAGGCGGGTAAGGGCCGACCCACCATTGTCTTCGGACACATATAGCCCGCCAAAACCAAGAGCGGCAATTTCGGGCCACAACGATTTTGGAATGTCACCGGCGGCTTCCCATGCGCGGGCATGTGGGGCGATCTGATCCTGCCCAAAGGCATAGGCCATGTCGAAAATGGCGGTTTGTTCTTCGGAAAGGGCGAAATCCATAGGGCAGCTCCTGCGATGCGTTGCGCGAATTGAACGCGTATATAATTTGCAATCGTTACAGGAGTTTTGCAACTTCGTGAAGGGATGTTGCCGGATTTACCGGATCATCAACTCACGGTTATTTTCCCTTTCATTGCGGGATGATACCGGCAAAAATAATCGAACGAACCGGCGCTGTCATAGGTGACTTCTTTGGATTGGCTGCCCCTTATTTTGCCCGTTTTCCAGGTTTTCCCGCGATCATCGGCGGTGTGGGCGGCGTTGTCGTTGTTTTTGAATTTTACGGTATCGCCTTTGGCAATAGAAATATTCGAGGGCTGAAATGCAAATCCCTGTATGCGAACCGTGTGGGTGGTCGCCGCTTTTGCGGGGCGTGAAAACACGGCAGCAAGCGGCAGGGCGGCAAGAGAGGTGAAAAATTTACGACGCGAAAAATCGAACATTTGCGAGCATCCTTTTGAGAAAGAGTAAATCAATCTGGAAAAGATGACTCAAAAACCAGTATTTTTCAAGCGCAGGCCTACAGGTCGGCGTGGTATTCGTCGATCAAATGCGTAACCACGGCCCTTAGGGCGCTATCTTTGTCTTGGGATTTGTCAAATTCTTGTTGATAAACGCCGCGTTGTCGTGCGGCGCTTGTGCCCCCCGTAACGATGGCCCGCGCGTTTTCAATTTCGGCCACAGACCCCAAGGCATTGGCATCTTCCGCCAGAATTTCAATGAGTTCCTCAATCAATTCGGCAAAAGGCACGATTTCGCGGCGGCCAAAGTCGATCAACCCTTTGCTGGTGCCATAGCGTTGCGCGCGCCACCGGTTTTCGTTGATCAGGAAGGTATCATATAGCCGCCAGCGTTGATTGCCACGCGACAGACGCCACAACATCCGGGTAATGGCCTGGGTGAGGGCAGCCAGCGAAAGCGCATCTTCAAGGCGCGGCGAGACATCGCAAATTCTCGATTCAATGGTTGGAAACCGCGAAGACGGGCGAATGTCCCACCAGACTTTGGAAGAATCCTCGATAACGCCGAGATCAACCAGAAACCCGATGGTGCGCTCGAATTCGCTCCATGATCCCATTTCGGGGGGCAGGCCTGTGCGCGGGAGATTGTCAAATACCGACAGCCGGTAACTGGCGAGGTGGGTATCGTGGCCCTGCCAGAATGGCGAAGATGCCGAGAGCGCCAACAGATGTGGCAGAAAATAGCGCATTTGGTTGTTAAGGTCGATACGCCGGTCCGGATCGTCGATGCCGACATGCACATGCATCCCGCATATCAACATGCGCGACACCACGCCGCCAAGATCATGTTGCAGCGCATTATAGCGGTCTTTGTCGGTATGTTGTTGGTCGCGCCAATCGGAAAACGGGTGGCAAGAGGCGGCTATCGGCGCAAGGTTATACCCCGCCGCAATACGCGCAACGGTCGATCGCAACCGTTTAAGATCTTCGCGTGCCTCGCCGATATTGGCGCAGACTTTGGTGCCGATTTCGACCTGACAATTGAGAAATTCGGGCGAAAACTGTCCGGCAAGTTGCGCGGAACATTCCGCCATTAATGCCGCAGGGGCAGGGGCCAGCGCGAGGCTGTCACGATCTACCAGAAGATATTCTTCTTCAATGCCCATGGTGAACGGCGGTGGTGTGTGGCGCATGTTTCCTTCCCTCGGTCGCGATAAGGCAGATTTCAGCACTTTGTAGGCGATATGGCAAGGGATACGCGAAAAATAGCCGATATGAGAAATATCGCCGGTGCTTGATCTATGTCATATTCTCGAAGTGGAATGTTGCTCATTATGTGATACGGTTATAACTAGAGGAGAGACCCATGCGTGCCCTATTGAGAGTTAACCGCAAAAGTTGGTGACGGAGATGATCAGGCGGCGCTTTTGGTTTGGTT
>JAUZRV010000036.1 GCA_030950105.1 Rhodobacterales bacterium
GCTCAAACGCATCGCAAAATCACCAACCAGGGCGATTGAACTCGTACAGGATAACCGCGCAAAGGCAGTCGAGATCATCGCGGCAGAACGATAATCCCACTTTCTCTGAATCACCCTGTCAAAACATAGTCACTGTTGTGAGAATCCGGTTTGGCCGTTACAATGCCGCAGAGCGCCGCGCGTGACCCGTTTTGGAGATGCGCCCAAAAGGCGCAGGATGTGATTGAGAGGCGGGAAGCCATTGCCACGCAAAATGCGGGCAGTCGGCGTAGGCAAGAGTGGTGAATAACAATGTCTGATCCAGTGACCAAAGTTGAAATCGAAGATGTGCTGTCGTCCATTCGCCGTCTGGTTTCGGAAGATTCCCGCCCGAAATTTGATCGACAAGCTCTTGAAAAAAATGACGAAAATTCGGAAGACGCGCAAGAGGTCACCGCCGCGGATGCACTTGTTTTGACGCCTGCGCTGCGGGTTGCCGAATATGTTGAAGCCGTTGAACCTGTGGAAACCGTTGAGGAAACCAACGAAGATACTGCCGAAACCGTTTCGGAAACCGATAGGCATTTCGACGAGACACCGGCGGATGACAGCGCGGAAATGGCGGATCACCAACCGCAAGAATGGCCTCAAGACCAAGATGATTCTACAGATGCGCCCGAAACCGGTGATTCTAACTGGGATGACAGCCAACCCGAGGTGTCTGATCAGGGTGAAGTCACAGCGCAAGCCGAAGAACACCAAGATGATGATTCGAACGCCGGTTCCGATGCGGAAGGTGCCTATGACCATCTAACGCTGGAAACCCGAATTGCCGAGGTCGAAGATGCGGTTGCCGATCAAGATGATCAATGGGAACCCGATGGCGAAGGCCAGGGCGATAACGCGGCAACGCCGGTTGAGGCATTGCAATGGGAAGATCATGTAGAGCCATCGCAGGACGATCAAGCCGCGGGTTATCAAGGTGATTCAAGTCTCTATCAAAGCCCCGATCAATATCAGGAAAACTGGCAAGGTCATGGCGAAGACGAAAGCGATGAAACCCAGGCCGACGAAGACAATGTTGATGTGATTTCTGCGCAAACCGATGACCTGCAAGACGGGTTTTCACATGAAAATTCCGAAAATGCGGAACCGGTTACCTCCGAAGGTCAAGAAGCGGATGTTGATCTGTTTGGTGTGGATGAAGCGATCGTTGACGAAGATATGCTGCGCGAAATGGTCTCGGAAATTGTGCGGCAAGAATTGCAAGGCGCGCTGGGCGAACGCATTACCCGCAACGTGCGCAAATTGGTGCGCCGCGAAATCCATCGTGCCTTGGCCAGTCAGGAACTCGATTAGGGGTGGTCGCGCTCTTTAAAACATGGTGTTTGCGCGAGCGATAGCAGCAAGTCGAGATCCATATGAGTTTCGAGATGCGCAGCCAGATCATCAAGCGTCTGCTGAACGCCGCCTGAGTAATGTGCCTCACTTTGGCCGCCCAACTCTGCCAAATATGCGGCGCGAAACACGTCCGACGTGAATAATCCATGCAAATAACAGCCGCGCACCTGCCCATCCCTTGCGCCGGCCCCATGTTTTGCACCGCCAATTGACAACCACCCATTTTGGCAGTCCGGTCCGGTGGTTTCTCCAATGTGGATTTCATAGCCGGACACTGGATTGTTTGTGCCCAGATGGATGGCTTCGCGTAAATTCAAGTGCTTTTCGGGTTTCATCACGGTGCTAACATCCAGAAACCCGAGGCCCGCAACCGTGGTTGGCGGCCCTTCAATCCCGTCGGCATCAATTATTTCGCGCCCAAGCATCTGATAACCACCACAAATTCCCAAAACTGCGCCGCCACGCCGAATATGCGCGGCCAGATCAATATCCCAACCCTGTGCGCGGAAATACGCTAGATCGGCAATGGTGGATTTGGTGCCGGGGATCAAAACCAGATCGGCATCCCCGGGCAGGGGGCGGCCCGCCTCAATAATTTCAACACTGACATTGGGTTCGGCAGAAAGCGGGTCAAGGTCGTCAAAATTCGCAATTCGGGACAGCCGCGGCACCGCGATTTTGAAATTTTCGCCCTGATTTTGCGACGACCTTCCGGTGATATCCATGACATCTTCGGCGGGGAGCTTCCAGGCGTCTTTGAACCACGGAATAACCCCGAGTGAGGGCCAATTGGTGTGTTCGGTTATTGCCACAAGGCCAGCGTCAAACAGCGTAGGATCACCGCGAAACTTGTTGATGGCAAAACCCTTTATCCGGCTGGCATCCGGCGCATCAAGCACCGCTTTGGTGCCGACGATCTGTGCAATCACACCGCCCCGGTCAATATCTCCGACAAGGATAACCGGCACATCAGCGGCTTCGGCAAAGCCCATATTGGCGATATCACCACGGCGCAGGTTGATCTCGGCGGGGCTACCGGCCCCTTCAATCAGGATCAGATCGTAAGTCTCGCAAAGACGGGCAAAACTCTCGATTGCGGGGACCAATAGTTGCGGTTTGGCGCGGGCATAATCGCGCGCCTTGAGGGTTGCGGTGCGCTTGCCTTGCACGATCACCTGCGCGCCGACATCTGACTCGGGTTTCAACAGGATCGGGTTCATATCTGTCGTCGGTTCAATCCCCGCGGCCAAGGCCTGCAAGGCTTGCGCGCGCCCGATTTCACCACCATCCACGGTTACGGCGGCATTATTGGACATGTTCTGCGGTTTGAACGGCGCAACGCGAAATCCACGGCGCACAAATGCCCGCGCCAACCCGGCAACCAACATCGACTTGCCAATATTTGACCCGGTTCCCTGAATCATAATCGCCCGTGCCATGTTTGCTGCTCCTGTTTGAACTCACAATTTGATACAAATTCGTGCCCTTCGGGGGAAGGTAAAATCACAGGTTTATTCAAATGGGAGTCATCAAAATCACCGCAAAAGGCCCCGGACGAAAAAACGCGGCCCCCGTTTTGGGAACCGCGCTTGAAATTCTATAATTTGTTATCCGGCTTTCAGGCGGCTTCGGCCTGTTGCGCGGCGGCATTGCGGCGTTCGCTTTCTTCGCGGGATAGCGCAACCGAGGTGCGCACACCTTTGCCGACAAAATCCATCAATCCGGTGACAACCCGCTCGTTCGGGTCGATTCCGGCGCAAGACAGCACCTCACGACCATCGCGCGACCGTGCCCAACGGGCAATCTGCTCTGGGCCATTGCCATATTTCTTGTCGTCTGCAATTGCATCGTCAAGGGCAGCCAGTACCACGGCTGCGAATAGTTTTCGTGCACGATTACCTTGCTCGTTATTGAAGGCCGTGCCGTCAACGAAATCTTTCATGATCCGTCCTTTGTTATTGCTCTTGTCTTTTCGGCGTAGGGCTTATTATGACAACCTCTGACCGATTCGCATAGGCCTATGTTGCATATCTCCTATGCGGTGAGTGCATGGCTCGCTGCAGGTGCAGCACGACATAGACGCGCTTGCCAGCGGGTTACCCCCAATATATAGGATTGTTTATATATTTTTTAACCCCCGCGCCACAATCATGCCCCAATTAACCAGAGTTTTGCCACATGCCAAAAATTAACGGAAATGAAATTCGGATCGGAAACGTTCTCGAGCATAATGATGGTCTTTGGGCCGCTGTGAAGGTCGATCACGTCAAACCCGGCAAGGGCGGGGCCTTTGCCCAGGTCGAGATGCGCAATTTGCGCAACGGCTCGAAACTCAACGAACGGTTTCGCAGCGCCGACAAAGTCGAGCGTGTCCGCCTTGAGCAAAAAGACCAGCAGTTTCTCTACGAGACCGACGGGATGCTGGTGTTCATGGATATCGAAACCTACGAGCAAATCGAACTGCCCGCCGAACTTCTCGGAGAGCGCCGCCCGTTTTTGCAAGACGGGATGACCATTAAAGTCGAATTCCACGAGGAAGAAGCCCTGAACGCGAGCCTGCCACAGCGCGTCATTTGCAAAGTGGTCGAGACCGAGCCGGTGGTCAAAGGGCAAACCGCCGCCAAAAGCTTTAAGCCGGCCATTCTCGACAATGGTGTCAAGGTGATGGTGCCGCCGTTTGTCGGTGTCGACGAAGATATCGTGGTGAACACAGAATCCATGGAATATTCCGAACGCGCATAAGGTGGGAAAAACTGCCTGCGTTTCCCCGGATGGGGCCGCTGGTTTTTCCCCTTAACCGGGACCGCGCTTCCGATGCATAAGCCTCTTTATTGAAGGCCACTCACGATGAAGCGGGGACAGCGCAGAAAATGCGATCTGTCCCCGCTTTTTTATGTGTCTGCCAACACGAGTTTTGCGGTGCCGGCCTGCATATCGCCGGTCGCCCGATCGAACCGCAGATGCGCAATGGCATGCCCGTCCGATTGGGTGAACAATGTGCCCGCCGGTTTTCCATCCTTGGTAATTGCGCTGCCAACCGGCGCGGCACCGTCTATATCGACCCGCGCAAGGCCTTTTCGCAATTCGGTTTTGTGCTTCATGCGAGCGGTGATTTCCTGTCCCACATAACAGCCTTTGCGAAAATCAACGCCATTGAGGCGCTCAAATCCGGCTTCGAGGATAAACGTATCGGGGGTGAGTTCGATGCCGGTTTCGGGGATGCAATGCGCGACACGGATAGCCGCCCAATCAACTGTATCGGCTGTTGCGGTCTCGACATAGCGCCGCCATCCGAGCGCCGCATGGCGTGGATCGGCAAAAGCGCCCGCCGGAATTTCGCCAATGCCGCGCTCAACTTGTAAATCGGCTGGCGTAATCGCCACATCGGCGCGCAGGCGATACATGGTCAGGCGCTGCACCAGATTATCGGCAAACCCCGCGTCCACATCGAGAATAATCCCGCCGTCCCTGCGCGAGAGGAAAAAATCAACGATGAATTTCCCCTGTGGCGTCAACAGCGCGGCGTAGATCATACCTTGATCAAGCTTGCCAATGTCGTTGGTGATCAATCCTTGCAGGAATGGTTCGGCATCGCTGCCGGTGATCAAAAGTGTCTTGCGGGTCATTTTGGTTTCCTCGTGTTCGCTATCTGTAATATAGGGGGGATCGAGGCAGACAACAGGGGGCAATATGCGCGCACCGCTTTCCGTGATAATTCCGACGCTGAATTCGGCGGAAACATTGCCCGATTGTCTTGGTGCCTTGATCGAGGGATTGCAGGCGGGGATCATCCGCGAATTGGTGATTTCCGATGGCGGGTCAACGGATGCAACGAAATCTATCGCTGAAGAATCCGGCGCGATTTTTGTGTCCGGTTTGCCGTCACGTGGCGGACAATTGGCGTGCGGGGCCAGTGCGGCGCAAGGTGGTGATGCCGGTTGGTTGCTGTTTCTCCATAGTGACACGGTGTTGCCTGCGGGTTGGGCGGCATTGGTCAGAAATCACATGGTAAAGGCGACCAATCCTGCCTATTTCCACCTTGCCTTTGATGCGACGGGCCTTGCGCCAAAATTGGTCGCGGGCTGGGCCAATTTGCGCGCGCGCCTGTTTGGATTGCCCTATGGCGATCAGGCCCTGTTGATTTCGCGGGCTGATTATAGGGCCGCGGGCGGTTTTCCCGATATACCGTTGATGGAAGACGTCGCCTTGATGCGCGCGCTGCTAACAAGGCCGGTTGCGCTTGCCGCTAGCGTGAAAACAAGCGCCGCGAGATACGAGAAAACAGGCTGGTTGCGCCGTGGGGGCCGGAATCTGTGGACTTTGATCCGCTATCTTTTCGGTGCTGATCCGCATGCGCTTGCGCGATCATATCGCCGCTAGGTTCATTGGTTTTGAATTGCAGCGCGTGCAGTTGGGCATAGATTCCACCGCGCGCCAATAGATCATCATGGCGGCCCTGATCAACCACGCGGCCCTTGTCCATCACCACAATATTATCGGCCTCGCGCACGGTCGACAGGTGATGGGCAATCACAATTGTCGTGCGGCCTTTGGACAGTTTATCAAGCGCGCCTTGCACCACTGCTTCGGATTTCGCGTCGAGGGCCGATGTGGCCTCGTCAAGCAGCAATATCGGCGTGTCGCGCAGCAGGGCGCGCGCGATGGCCACCCGTTGACGTTGCCCCCCCGACAGGTTGGACCCGCGCGGACCAACCGGACTATCAAGGCCCTCGGGAAGTTTGGGCAGGAAATCACTGACATGGGCGGCCTTGAGCACGGCGTTCAAACGGTCAATCGAAACGTCCTTGCGCCCCAGCAGGATATTTTCGCGCAGGGTTTCATCAAACAACAGGGCGTCCTGGCTCACCACGGAAAACAACCCGCGCAGATCTTCCAATGTCATATCCGCGGTCTTGACGCCGCCGATGGTGATTTGACCGGCATCGGGATCTACCAACCGCGTTAACAGGTTGAAAATAGTTGATTTTCCCGCTCCGGAAGCGCCGACAAGGGCGGTGGTTTTGCCGGCCTGTGCGCGCAGGGTTGCCCCGTTGAGAACCTTGGCATCGCCGTAGGACAATATCACATCCTGTAACACGATTTCGGGGGTGCCTTTGGGCGCGGCCACCGGATTGGCAGGGGATATCAACGTCGGTTTGGTGTCAAGCAAGGCCTTGATCCGTTCAATACCGGCGGCGGCAATTTGCCAAACCCCGCTGATCGCCCCAAGGCGGCGCATCGGTTCAAAGGCAAACCCGATCGCGGTGAAAAACGACATGAATTCACCCACGGTTTTTTCGCCGGATATGATTTCGCCACCGCCATAGATCAGCACGCCGAGAAATCCGAGACCGGCCATGATATCAATCAGCCCCGGAATCGCAGATGCCCCCAGCATGGCACGCACTTCGGAACGCACCAACCCACGGGTGAGCTTGCTATATTGACCGGCTTGATAGTCCTCGAGGCGGTTCAATTTGACCGGAACAATGCCGTGAAACACCTCGTCAAGCCGCACCGCAAGGCGCGCGCCAAGATCACGGGCCTCGCGGGCACGCGCGCGCACAAACCGCTGCACAATCAGCGAAGGCGCCACAAGAATTGGCGCGCCGATGATGGCCACCAATGTCCATTGCAAATCAACGCTGATCGCAACGCCGAGCAATATCACCAAGGCAATCGCATCACGCCCCGCGCCGGTGATCACTGCGTTCCACACATCATTGACCGCCTGCACATCGCCCTGCACCCGCTGAATCAGAAAACCGGGGGGATGGGATTGATGGAAACTGCCGTCTTGGGTCATCAGATGGCGCAGCAGATCGGTGCGAATATCGGCGGCGGTGTTTTGCGATATATAGGAAAGACAGACCTTTTGCCCGACACTCGCCAAGGCGCGCACCACGAAGATGCCCATGATCGCGCCGCCAACCCACCCCAACGCACCACTGTTGCCTTCGACAAACACCGTGTCGAACATTGGCCGCATCATCCAGCTCAGGGCGCCCATGGTCGCGCCTTCAAAGGCCATGAACAGAATTGCCAACAAGAGCAGCCAGATGTGTTTATGAAGATACCCGCGCCACAGCCATTTGATCAATGTGCCGCTTGATGTCTCATTCGGGTTCCCGGGCAGGGAAGGGGGCGGGGGCGTCTTCAAAACAGGGTCTTCCGGTCGCGCACGAACGCCTTTTGCATTTCCTCGCCATCATATTCCGACGCGATCCAGTCGCGAAACCCGATCGGGGATTTTGCTATGCGGTCTTCATACA
The DNA here is from genome assembly GCA_030950105.1 of Rhodobacterales bacterium. Classification (GTDB taxonomy): domain Bacteria; phylum Pseudomonadota; class Alphaproteobacteria; order Rhodobacterales; family Rhodobacteraceae; genus JAUZRV01. The sequence goes on from JAUZRV010000036.1 coordinate 7,653, forward strand.
TGTCCAGAATGTAATCGAGAATTCCGGTTTTTGTCCATTTCAGATGCACAAACCGGACGCTCATCATTTTGCGTGCCTCGGCCACGGGGCGGTTTTCAACCTCGAGAAGATACATGGCACTGGCAAAACCGGCGCGGTCTGCGCCCGATTTGCAATGCATGATAAACGGGCGCTCAATTGTTGAAAACGCATCAATCACCCGCAGGATTTCGGTCCGCGAGGCGGCTTGGCGGGCATATAGATATGCGTTGACCAAATTCAGGCCCAATTGCGAGCAGCTTTCTTCTTCGACATAATAATGCCCCGAGGCCGAGGCCCCGCGCAGATTAAGCACCGATTTCAAACCATTCGCCTTGAGCATTTCAAAACGTTCATGGGTGGGTTGGTTGCCACGAAACACGCCCGGCGCGATTTCGGCCATATTGGTCCAGCGTTTGCGCAGCACCGCATGATCAAACCATTGGTTGTAAATATGCGCCCGTCGCCGGTTTTCTGGGGTGGAAAGGTCGGTATTGTAAGAGTCGCGCAGGTTTCGTTCCCACTGTTTAATATTGTGTTTAAGTTGGGCAAACAGCTTCATTTTCGGGTTTTGTCCTGCACAGCGGGTTTGAGGGGCATTTTGAAGGTTCCCTCTACGGACAATGACGCGCTTAGGCAAGCCTGACAACAGCGATTGACCGCGCCCCGTCTTGCGGTAAAGGTGCGCAGAAAGCATTTATCGGAGTATCCCCATGAGCACCCCCATGAGCACCCCCATGAGCACCCCAACCGCGGCGGCCCGACAGTCTTTGGCGCAAGGGCGCAGTTATCTGGCCATTCCCGGCCCGTCCGTCATGCCCGATGCGGTGTTGCGCGCGATGCACCGCGCGTCGCCCAATATCTATACCGGCGAATTGCTTGATATCACCGAAGGCCTGATACCCGATCTCAAACGGGTGGCGCGCACCGCGCATAATGTGGCGATTTATATTAGCAACGGCCACGGCGCATGGGAGGCGGTCCTGTCCAATGTTCTGGCGCCGGGGGACAAGGTTCTGGTGTCGGCCAACGGGTTGTTTGGTCATGGGTGGGCCGATATGGCGCGTGGCCTTGGCGCCGACCCCGAGATTGTCGAATTCGGCATGCGTGCACCGATGGATGTGGCGCGGGTGGCCGATGCCCTGAAACGTGATAAGTCCCATGAAATCAAGGCCGTAATGGCGACCCATGTGGATACGTCATCCTCGGTTAAAAATGATATTGCCGGTTTGCGCCGCGCCATGGATGCGGTCGGTCATCCGGCGCTTTTGATGGTGGATTGCATTGCGTCAATGGGCTGTGACCGGTTCGAGATGGACGATTGGGGCGTTGATGTCGCCGTCGCGGCGAGCCAAAAAGGTTTTATGGTGCCGCCCGGTCTGGGGTTCGTGTTTTTCAACGACAAGGCCGCAGAGGTGCGCGCCGCCATGCCGCGTGTCAGCCGGTATTGGGATTGGCAACCGCGCGCCAACCCCGACATGCATTATCAGTATTTTGGCGGCACATCGCCGACCCATCACATTTACGGCCTGCGCACCGCCCTTGATATGATCCACGCCGAGGGGATCGAAAATGTCTGGGCACGCCACGCGACGCTTGCCCGCGCGATTTGGGCGGCCTGCGAGGTGTGGGGCAAGGGCGGACCGCTGGAAATCAATATTTCTGATTCGGAAAACCGGAGTGCCGCGGTGACCGCGCTGCGGATTGGCGCGCCACACGGGCTTGCGCTGCGCAACTGGCTTACCGATCAGGCGGGGGTCACGCTTGGTATCGGGCTTGGCATGGCGACGGATGAAGACCCCGATAGCGAAGGTTTCTTTCGCATTGGTCATATGGGGCATGTGAATGCGCATATGGTGATGGGCGTTCTGGGCAGTATCGAGGCCGGTTTTTCGGCGCTTGATATCCCGCACGGTGCCGGAGCATTAGAAGCCGCTGCGAAAGTGATTGCCCAAGCCTAACAGCGGCACCAAACTATGATATACGCAAGGTAAGCAGACGCAACATGCCCACCATCACGGCCCTTCTTGGCCCGACCAATACCGGCAAGACCCACTACGCGATTGAACGCATGCTTGCGTATCGCAGTGGCATGATCGGCTTGCCGCTGCGGCTTTTGGCGCGCGAAGTCTATGATAAAATCGTGGCCATTCGTGGCCCGTCTGTGGTGGCTTTGGTCACCGGCGAAGAACGTATTGTGCCCGCACGCGTGCAATATTGGGTGTGCACCGTCGAAGCGATGCCCGAAGGTATGGGCGTTGATTTTCTGGCCATCGACGAAATCCAGCTCTGTGATGATATGGATCGCGGGCATGTGTTTACCGATCGCCTGTTGCGGGCGCGTGGCCGACAGGAAACCCTGTTTTTGGGGGCCGATACCATGCGGCCGGTGATTGCCGCACTGGTCCCCAAGGCACAATTCATCCGCCGCGAACGTATGTCGCAACTTTCCTATGCGGGGTCCAAAAAACTTGGCCGGATGCCGGCGCGCGCCGCGATTGTCGGGTTTTCGGTGGATAACGTCTATGCGATTGCCGAATTGTTGCGTCGTCAAAAAGGCGGGGCGGCGGTGGTCATGGGGGCATTGTCGCCGCGCACCCGCAATGCGCAGGTCGAGATGTATCAAAACGGCGAGGTCGATTATCTGGTGGCGACCGATGCCATTGGTATGGGGCTAAACCTTGATATCAACCACGTCGCATTTTCGGCGCTGTCGAAATTTGATGGCCTACGGATGCGCCCGCTGTTTCCTGCCGAGCTTGCCCAGATTGCGGGGCGCGCCGGGCGCGGCATGGCGGACGGCACATTCGGGGTGACAGGCGAGGCGCGGCCCCTGCATCAAGAGGTTGTCGAGGCGATCACCGATCACCGGTTTCCCCCGGTGCAAAAACTGCAATGGCGCAATCCGGATTTGCAATTTGGCACGTTGAAAGCGTTGATTGCCTCGCTTCAAATGCCTTCGGGGCATGATTTATTGCTCAAGGCGCGCGAGGCAGATGATTTGGGCGCGTTGATGTCGCTGTCACAAATGGGGGATATTGCGGCGCGGGCCTCGGATGCAAAATCGGTGCGCCTGTTGTGGGATGTGTGCCGCACGCCCGATTTTCGCGGTATCTCCAAATCCGAACATGCGGCACTTTTGGCACATATTTTTAACGATTTGCACCAAAATGGCCGGGTTTCCGATGATTGGCTCTCTGCACAGGTAAGACGCATTGACCGCATCGACGGCGATATAGATACGCTTTCCAAACGATTGGCGTATATCCGCACATGGACATATGTTTCGCAGCGAAACGGCTGGGTAAATGACGAAAACCATTGGTGCGGCGAGACGCGCGCTATAGAAGACCGATTGTCGGATGCGCTGCACGAGCGTCTGACCCAGAGATTCGTGGACCGGCGCACATCCGTGCTTTTGCGCCGGCTCAACCAGAAGGAGGCCCTCTTGGCCGAAGTAAATGATAATGGCGACGTCACCATCGAAGGTGAATTCATTGGTCGTCTTGAAGGATTTCGTTTTCGCCATGATAAATCGGCGGAAGGCGCAGAGGCCAAAACCCTGCGGCAAGCGGCACTTGCGGCCATGACCCCGCATTTTCACTTGCGGGCGGACCGATTCTATAACGCGCCCGATACCGAGATTGATTTTACCGAACAAGGTGGATTGATGTGGGGCGAACATGCGGTTGGCAAACTGGTTGCGGGCGATGACGCGTTGAAACCGCAGGTCACGGCATTTGTTGATGACGAAGCCGGTGCCGATGTGGCACAAAAAGTGACACGGCGTTTGCAACATTTCATTGATCGAAAAATTGCCGCGTTGTTTGAACCGCTGTTGGTGCTTTCGCGGGATGAAACCCTGTCGGGGCAGGCGCGCGGTTTTGCGTTCCAGATGGTTGAAAATTTTGGAATTCTCAAACGCGCCGATGTCGCAAACGAGGTCAAGGCACTTGATCAGGATGCCCGCGGCACATTGCGCAAACACGGGATTCGGTTCGGGCAGTTTACAATATTCATGCCGTTGCTGTTGAAACCCGCCGCGACCCGTCTTCGTCTGGTTTTATGGTCGCTTTCCAAAGGCTTGCAAGAGTTTCCTGAAGCGCCACCTCCGGGTTTGGTGACGGTTCCTGTGGCGGTTGGCGCCCCTGACGGTGCCGATACGATGGCCGGTTATCGCAATGCCGGCACGCGCGCGATCCGCATTGATATGCTCGAACGCCTTGCTGATATGCTGCGTTCCGAAGATAGCCGTGGCGGGTTTGAAGCCAAGGCCGATATGTTGTCGATCACCGGCATGACCCTTGAGCAATTTGCAGATTTGATGCAAGGCCTTGGTTATAAAGGTGAAAAATCGGAGCGGGCAAAGGTTAAAAAAGTTGTTGAACCGGCAAAAACTGCTGATACGGCAGCGGAAGATTGCACCAGCACCACAGCTGAAGACGATAAACCGGCGGATACCGCCGATGCCACTGCCGATGCCACTGCCGATACCAAAGACGCGGCCAAAGAACCAAAAGCGGATCAACCAGCGGAAAATGGGGATGGCGACGCAACGCCAAGCGAAGCGGCTGTTGACGCGGAAACCGTGGACGTATCATCCGACGAACAGGGCAATAAGGACGCAGAGCAACCCGTTGAAATGGAAGTGTTTTATACGTTTACATGGTCGCGGGTTCGCCCGGAAAATACCCGCGAAAATACCCGTTCGCAAGGAAAACCCGCCAACACGAAAAACGACAGGTCAGGCGGGAAACCGCGCGGCAAGCCAAGAGGCAAACAAAGCGGCAATCCGCGCAACGACAACAAGGTCAAATCATTTTCCGCACGTCCCCCCAAGAATGATCGCATTGATCCGGACAATCCATTCGCTGCGGCCTTGATGGGGTTGAAAGGTAAAACCTGAGGATTGAGATGTAAGTGCCTGACCCGGAACCAAAAATCCGCCTTGATAAGTGGCTCTGGCAGGCGCGGTTTGTGAAATCGCGCAGTTTGGCAAGCAAGTTGATCAAAGGCGGGCATGTGCGGGTGAACGGGGTGAAAGTGTCCAAGGCGTCGACGCCAATCACGCCCGACGACGTTCTCACCTTTCCACAGGCGCGCGAGGTGCGGGTGGTGCAATTGCTTGCCATTGGAAAACGGCGCGGTCCGGCCCCCGAGGCCCAAACTCTTTATCTTGATTTGACACCGATCAAGGAAACCCCGGTTGACGGGGGGCATGACGTTGCCAACAACGACAGAAAGGGCCGCCCGACCAAGCGCGACCGGCGGCTTCTGGATCGGTGGCGCGGGTTTGATTGACGGCTCGATAGGTGAAATGAGACGCTTGAAACATGGGGCGCGCTACAGTAGCTAATGCGCAAAGCAAAAGATGAGATCTAGAGATGACATATATCGTCAACGATGCCTGCATTGCCTGTAAATACACCGATTGTGTCGAAGTGTGTCCGGTGGACTGCTTCTACGAAGGTGAAAACATGTTGGTGATTCACCCCGACGAATGTATTGATTGCGGCGTTTGCGAACCCGAGTGTCCCGCCGACGCAATCCGCCCCGACACCGAACCGGATACCGATAAGTGGGTTGAATTCAATCGCAAGTATTCCGAAATGTGGCCGGTGATCATAAGCAAGAAGGATCAACTTCCCGATGCAGAAGAACGCGACGGGGAAGACGGTAAACTCGAGAAATACTTCTCGGAAAAACCCGGCGAAGGTGGATGATCCGGCAATCAGGTGATTCGGTTCATCTGTGCGCTGCGTGCCTGAATACTTGAAAAATCGGCGGTAAACGCTTCATTTTGATAGAGTTTTGGTAATTTCCGCACTGCGGCACTTTAAAAGTTGCCATTTTTGTGATATATACCTCTGTGAATGTTGAGGACTATCCAAGCCTCGTTCAAACCAACACTCGGTTGTGAACAGGATCAAACGTGATTTAATCCAGACGGAAGGGACGGTGAAAATTGCCCCGACCAAGGATTTTTTCGCGTATTTTCGTGTCTTGGGTGCGCTTTATCAACGGGTAAACGATGAAGGAATACGATATATGAGCAAGTCCAAGAAATACGATTTCCACCCTGATCAATTTGTTGTCTATCCGGCGCATGGTGTCGGGCGGATTGTCAACATCGAGACACAGGAAGTGGCCGGGTTCGAACTTGAAATGTTCGTAATTACCTTTGAAAAAGACAAGATGACGTTGCGGGTTCCGACCCATAAAGCCACTGAAATCGGGATGCGCTGTCTTGCCAGCAACGCCGAAGTGCAACACGCCATGATCACCCTTCGGGGCAAGGCCAAGGTCAAACGCGCCATGTGGTCGCGTCGTGCGCAAGAATATGAACAAAAGATCAACTCCGGTGATCTGATTGCGATTGCCGAAGTGGTGCGCGATTTGCACCGCACCGATGATCAACGCGAACAAAGCTATTCCGAGCGTCAGCTATATGAAGCCGCCCTGGAGCGGTTGACCCGTGAAGTCGCGGCGATTGCCGATGGTGATGAAATCGCGGCGGCCAAACAAGTCGACGATGTTTTGATGTCGCGCGCAGCGTAAATTTTCATGACTGTAAAACAAGGCCGCGTGGGGAAACCTGCGCGGCTTTTTTTATGGAATGAGCAGCAATAGAACCGCAATTTCGCCGAGTTGCTGGGTCGCGCCGAGTATATCGCCGGTTTGCCCGCCGATTTTTCGATGTGCAGCAGTCCCTACAAAAAAGGCAACCAACCCGACGACAATCAAGGCAAGTAGGGCAAGGGCACCGATCGAAAGCGCGGCAATGGCGAGGCCGACGCCTGCCGCCAACACAGCGGTTTGTCGGGATGGGCGGCCAACGGAATGGGCAAGGCCATGCGTGCGGGCATGGGGCAGGGCGGCCATAACCGCAGGCAGAAATCCGCGCGACAGAGCCGCAACGGCGATCACCGGCAGCAACACGGCACCACCGGCAAAGATCTCCGACAAGGCGGCGGTGCGCAACCCCAGAGACAACAGCAGCGCAAGCACGCCGTAAGTGCCGATTTGGCTGTCTTTCATGATTTCAAGACGTTTTTCCGGCGCCCAACCGCCCCAGAACCCGTCGGCGGTATCCGCCAATCCGTCTTCGTGCATGGCGCCACTGGTGATAATCAATACCGCAAGCGCCAAAAGAGCGGCGATAATCGGGGGCAGCCCGATCCAGAGGGCTGCCATCCCCGCAAGCCCCGCAAATGCGCCCAATACCGCCCCCGCCAATGGATACGCCCATGCGGCATTGGCCGTGCGGTCGAAATTCCCATGGGCAACTTTGACCGGTAATCGGGTCAGCAGCGCCAAGGCAATTGACAAATCATGCCGTGAAATGAGAGAGGCGTCGTTTTTAGGCATAGGGCGGTCCTTTTGCGGGTTTGCCGGACTTCAGGGACAGGTTACACACATCCCAAACCTATCAATAAGCGAGAGTCCAGATGACCGCAGCATTTTCCTCCCTTGCCGAGTTCCAAACCCTGCTTGCAAATGCCCCTAGCGCCAGTGAAACAGCGCGCGCAGCAGCAACTGAGCGCAACGGCCAACTTACCAAACCCCCCGGCGCATTGGGCCGGCTCGAAGATCTGGCGATTTGGTATGGCGCTTGGCGTGGCACGGCGACGCCGGAAATCAAGTCACCGCAAGTGATTACTTTCGCAGGAAATCATGGGGTTACCGCACAAGGCGTGTCGGCATTTCCCGCCGAAGTGACCGCACAGATGGTGATGAATTTTCAACATGGCGGCGCCGCGATCAATCAATTGTCCAAAACATTCGGGGCGAAAATGGATGTTCACGCGCTGTCTTTGGACAAGCCCACGCAAGATTTCACCAAAGCCGCCGCAATGTCCGAAGGCGAGGTCGTCGAGGCGCTTGTTGCCGGTTGGAATGCCGTCGATGAAGGCACGGATTTGCTTGTCACCGGCGAAATGGGCATCGGGAATACGACATCTGCGGCCGCGATCTGCAAGGCGCTTTATGGCGGGGCGGCGCGCGATTGGGTCGGGCGGGGCACGGGCGTCGACGATGGCGGGCTTACGCTCAAGGCGCGGGTGGTATCGCAAGCGGTGGAATTTCACGGGCTGGAACACGGCAACGGGTTGCAAGCGCTGCGATGCATGGGTGGGCGCGAATTGGCGGCGATGGCAGGGGCGATTGCGCGCGCGCGCAGCCTGTCGATTCCGGTGATTTTGGACGGGTTTATTTGCACAGCGGCAGCGGCCTGTCTTGAGGCGGCGCAACCGGGCGCACTTGACCACACTGTCGCGGGCCATGTCAGCGCCGAAGCGCCACATGCCAACCTGTTGGAAAAACTGGGGAAAACCCCGCTGTTGTCGCTTAACATGCGGCTTGGCGAAGGGTCGGGCGCGGCCTTGGCTATCGGGGTTCTCAAGGGGGCGGTCGCGTGCCACACCGGCATGTCCACCTTCGCCGAAGCCGGTGTTTCCGAAGGTTAAACCGCGGGGTTTATTCCGTATTTTCGTCTGTTTCGAGCTTTAACAAAAGCGCGGTTTCAAGTTCTTTTTCGAGTTCCTGCGCGCGTGCAACATAGGCTTTGTTGCGCGACGAATGGGTGTTGGGATCCCATAAATCGGCCAATTCGCGCACCGTGTAACGGTCGTGGGCATAAAAGGTGCGTTCGGCTTCGGCGGCCTCGAATTCGGTCAGGCCGACGTTTTCCAGAACATAGCGTCCGGCGCGTAACGAGCTGTCGAACAGTTCGCGCACAATGTCGTTGGCACCGGCCCGATACAGGCGATAAACGTCGCTGCGGTCATGGGCACGGGCGACGATGTGCAGGTCGGGCCGTTCGCGCCGCGCATGGGTGACAAGGCGCAGGCAGGCATCGGGACTGTCGAGCGCGACAACCAGAACCCGCGCGGAATCAAGACCGGCTGCCCGCAGAAGATCGGGGCGGGTCGGGTCGCCAAAATAGCCCTTTACGCCAAAGCGGCGCATCACTTCGATGGTTTCCATATCGTGATCTATCACCACGGTTTTAAAACCGCTTGATTGAACCAAGCGGTTTACGATTTGCCCGAACCTGCCAATTCCGGCAATAATAACAGTGCCTTGTTCTTCAATTGTATCTGCATCCCTGTCCTCTTTTTTGTCGCCGATGCGTTTTGATAATTGATCATAGACAATAAAAAGCAGCGGGGTGATGAGCATTGAAAGCGCAATCACCAAAAGCAGCATCGCCGCGAGGTTTTGGGAAAAAACATTCTGTTTGAGGGCAAAGGCCACCAATACAAATCCAAATTCGCCAGCCTGGGCCAAGCTTAGGGTGAAAAGCCATAAATCACGCCCACGCAAATGAAAGACCCGCCCCAGAATATAGAGAATGGTCCCTTTGAGCGCCATCAACGCGACCGCCAGCCCAAGGATAAGAGCGGGGTCCTTGAACAGGATTTGGAAGTTTATTCCAGCCCCGACCGTGATAAAGAACAGACCCAAAAGCAGGCCTTTAAAGGGTTGAATGTCGCTTTCAAGTTCGTGACGGAATTCGGAGTTGGCCAGAACAACCCCCGCCAGAAACGTGCCCAACGCCGGTGAAAGGCCCACCGCGTTCATCAACAATGCAATGCCGGTGACAATCAACAGGGCAAGTGCGGTATACATTTCGCGCAAATGTGCGGCGTGTATAAACCGGAACAGCGGGCGCGTGAGGTAAATGCCGCCAAGTATGACAACGCCGACTGCGGCCAGCGTTACCAAGGTAACACCCCACCCCGGCAGACCATCCACCAGGGACATCGCCACGCGGGCTTCTTCTTCGGGTAGATGGGAAATCGACCCGTCGGGCGCCAACGTCGGCACAAATGGTAGCGCCAACAGCGGCAATAACGCCAGGATCGGGATAACGGCGATGTCCTGGGTGAGCAAAACAGAAAACGCCGACCGCCCGCCACCCGTCTGCATCAACCCTTTTTCCGAAAGGGTTTGCAGCACGATCGCGGTTGAAGAAAGCGCCAAAGCCAGACCCACGGCAAGGGCCACACTCCAGATTTGCCCAAATGCCATCATCGCGCCCATGACCGCCAATGTGGTGACGGTGATTTGCAACCCGCCAAGGCCGATCAAGCGGTGGCGCATGTCCCAAAGGGCGCGCGGTTCCAGCTCTAAACCGATAACGAACAGCATCATCACCACGCCGAATTCGGCGAAATGTTGCAAATCCTGTGCTTCGCTTCCCACAAGGCCGATCACCGGCCCAATGACGATACCGGCAAGCAAATACCCGAGCACCGACCCAAGCCCGAGACGTGAGGCGAGCGGCACCGCGATCACCGCAGCCGCCAGATAAATTGCGGTTTGAAACAGGAAACTTTCCATGTCTATCCTTTTCGGTGACGGCTAAACCGGAAGGGGCGCGTCTTGTTTGAACTGGTTCATCACGATCTGGCTTTGCACGCGCGCAACGGCGGGGTGGGGGGATAGAACCTCGTGAATCAGGGTATTAAGAGCGGCAAGATCATGGCAATACACCCGCAACATATAATCGGCATCGCCGGTCAGGGTCCAGGCGCTAATCACTTCGGGGCGGGTGGCGATCAGTGTTGAAAAACTGCGTGATTGATCGGGGCCATGGCTGCCAAATTGCACCTGCACAAAGGCCTGCACATGAAGCCCGAGGCGTTTCGGGTCAAGCCGCGCCGTATACCCCTGCACGTAACCTTCGCCCTCGAGGCGCTGGCGCCGCCGCCCTGCCTGACTTGGCGACAGGTTCAATTCTTCGCCCAATTCCTGTGCGGTCAATTGTGCGTTCTTTTGAAGTGCAGCCAACAAACGGGCATCGGTATCATCAAGCATATGCGGCCTTTACGCGTTTTTTTGAATTATACGGGAATATTGCCGCATAGTCACGGGTATATTTGGTGATAAATGCGCGCAAATCCCGTGGATTCGCGCGTAAAACGAGGGCAAGCGACAGATAGAACAGGAGATGCGCTATGGGACCTTTCCCACATAATGCCCCGACCCCGGTGATCAATGCCGAAAACCCCGCCGGAACCGACGGTTTCGAATTCGTGGAATTTGCCTCGGAAACCCCGCAGGATCTGCGCGACCTATTTGCCAGAATGGGGTTTGTGCATGTCGCAAATCACAAAACACGTCGTGTTGAACTTTGGAAACAAGGCGACGTGAGTTACCTTCTTAATGCCGATCCGAAATCTGCGGCAATGGCGTTTGTAACCGAGCACGGCCCCTGCGCGCCCTCGATGGGGTGGCGCGTGGTTGACGCCCAGAAGGCGTTTGATCACGCGGTTTCCCAAGGGGGCACACCCTATGAAGGCGACGGCAAAGTTATGGATGTGCCGGCAATCTATGGCATCGGTGGCTCGCTGCTCTATTTTATCGACGGCTATCGCGAGGCAAGCCCATACAACGCCGAATTCGACTGGATCGAACCGGCACATCCCGCCGGTTTCGGGTTTTACTATCTCGATCACCTGACCCATAATGTTCACAAGGGCAATATGGACGTCTGGTTCAAATTTTATGCCGACCTGTTCAACTTCAGGGAAATCCGTTTCTTTGATATTCAGGGTAAACATAGCGGGCTGGTGAGTCGTGCGTTGACGTCGCCTTGTGGTCGCATCCGTATTCCGATCAACGAAGATCGTGGCGACAAAGGCCAGATCGTCGCCTATTTGCGCAAATATAACGGCGAGGGTATTCAACATATCGCTGTCGGCACCAATAATATCTATGCCTCAACCGATCTCCTTGCGGAACAGGGGCTCAAGTTCATGCCCGGTCCCCCCAAAGCCTATTACGAGATGAGCCGCGCGCGCGTCGTTGACCATGACGAGCCGCTGGATTTGATGATGAAGCACGGGATTTTGATAGATGGTGAAGGCGTCGTCGATGGCGGAGAAACCCGTATCTTGCTGCAAATATTTTCGAAAACTGTGATTGGCCCGATCTTTTTCGAATTCATTCAGCGCAAAGGCGATGATGGATTTGGCGAGGGCAATTTCAAGGCGCTGTTTGAATCTATTGAACGCGAACAAATCGAAAATGGCGAACTGGCGGCGGAGTAATCCCACAGTCGTCCCACAGTCGTCCCACAGACGCCCGAAACCCGCCGCGCGGTTTTAACTGCGCGGCATTTTCAAAACAACGTTACGCCCACCTTTGACATAGCGTAGTTCGCTTTCGCCAATGGCCGAGATCCGGCCACCATCTATGCGATCCCCAACCTTGACCTTCTTGTAGCGCCCGTTTGAGAGGCGCACCAATGCGCGCCGACTCGACGGTTTTCCATAAACACCGATCAGATTGACCCGGCGCAGATTAATCGCGTTGCGCGCTGTGGCCAGCCTTGCCACCGATGCACTGGACGGCACCGACGGGGTGACGGTGCGCGGAGCAACAGCGGCCACGGTGGTGACGGTTTCCTGTTGGCGTTGGGCACGTTGCACGATGCGGTTGAAATTGCGCGGTCTGGCACTGGGTTTGCGTGACGTGGTAACGGCCAGCGCGGTGGCCGTCTCATCGGCCTCCTCGACAAGTTTTTCGGTGTCGACATGCGGGCGGGCGGTTGGTCGCAGACGGGCCATTTCAATACGTGTGCGCCCGCCCAATTCCGCACGCTCATTTTGTTCAATCAGGTTTTCCGGACGCAGGCGTGGCCGCGTTTTGGCCAACCGCACGGCTTGGGCGATCAAAACCGGATTTTGTTCAAACCGGGTTGGGCGCGTGGGGGGCGTGGAAACCGGACGGCCTAGAAAAACCGTTATTCCATCAGGGGTTAGTGCCCCGTCTTTGGTCGCAATCACCAAACCGCGCGCATCATAGGCAAAGCGCACTTCCGGGGCCACTGGCGATAGCTGGGTCCGTGGTTGGTGATCGGAAAGGGCCGCCTGTGCCTGAGGCAGGGCCACCGCATCACTCGTAACAACGGCTCGGTCAATCGACGTGATATAGAGGCTGTCCAACCCTTGAAAGCCGGGCACTTGCGGCTGTTCAGGTGCAGTTTGCCAAATTCCGGTGGCGGCATAATCGGCGACCGCCTGATCGGGATCGAACGTCGCTGGTGGGTTTTGTGTG
>JAUZRV010000037.1 GCA_030950105.1 Rhodobacterales bacterium
TTTCTCTGAATCACCCTGTCTCAAGGTCACCCTTGAAGCTATTGCATCAGGCCACCCTGTAGATTGCATTGACGAGCTAATGCCATGGGCTTTCAATCAAAGGTCAACCTGAAACCTGGACGGGGCGTGCGTTCCGCTTACGGTTATCCCGTGCGCGGCAACAGTGCGATGTTACCCGCCGTGCCGGGTCTGAGCACAAAATTACCGGGGGGGGTGCAGGTGGTGAAACCCGCACGCGGCACCGGGCGTTATGCCTCTAAGGGCTATCTTCCGCCCTGTTCCGGTGGGCGCGGGAACAATTATTCGGCGACGATAAAAGCCGTCTCGGCCACCGGCAAACTGCTCGAGAAAATCACGATCGGGATTGGGAAATACTAACCTGCCGTCTAATTCCGCTGGAACAGCCGCCGCAGTGTTTTGATCTGTGAAAGGCCGACTCCGCCCAAAATTAGCGCCAGCGCATAAAACGTGCTTGGCGGCAGGGCCTCGGACAGGAAGACCGCGCCAAAGATCACCGACCAGATTGGCACTTGGTAATTGACCAATGACAGGAACGACGGCCCCGCGCTTCGGATCACCGCCACCAGCAATAGATTTGCCATTGCTGTGGGCACGACGCCGAGAAATATCACCGCGATAAGAGGCATAGTTTCAGGCATTTCCGGTATGCCCTCAACGGAAAATGCTATGGGTGATATCATCAACGCCCCGAGAATGGTGGCGCTGGCGGCAAATGCAATCGGGTCAACTTTGGGGGCAAGTCGCGTAATAATGCCGCCAAAAGCATAGCCAACAGAGGCCCCGAGACAGGCAACTTTCGCCAGAGTTTCCAACCCGCCACCGCTACTGCCGCCATCAAACGCAGACAGCCCGATAAGCACCACAACCCCTGCAAAACCGACAATAAACCCAATGGCCTTGGGCAGGGTCATTTGGTCACCCGGCACCAGAAAATGCGCAAGCGGCAGCACCAATAACGGCACCGCTGCCATGGTCACACCGGCAAAACCGGACGAGACATATTGCTGTCCCCAACTTAGCAAGAAGAACGGCAGAGCCATGGAACAAAACCCGAAGCCAAGCGCGGCGAGCCAGGTCAATCGCCCCTCTCGGCCGGAAAAGACCGGTAATGCGATCCCCAAAATACGCGTAAGAGAGTAGAGCATTACCGCGCCGATGGTAATTCGGATAGCGGCAACGGTAAGCGGGCCAAACCCTTGAATTGCAATCGAAACCGCCATAAACGACGATCCCCAGATCACCCCGAGAATGGCAATCATGATCCAGCTTTTGGCCGTAGCTTCGTTGGTTTGCATAGGGGGGTATCCAGTTGATAAGACGCCTGGCCTGTTTGCCTGTGATGCAAAGGCGGAGCAAATGGTATTTTGTTAGAACACCCGCGCAGTTTGTGATGGAAGCCTGTCGGCATTTCCATCGAAAGTTTGCGGTTTCAGCGGGGAAATGGGCCGGCGTGTAAACCGGCCCAAATCCAATCGTTTTAAAACGGCCTAGTTTTTGGCTTTATCAACCATTTTACCGGCCGAAATCCACGGCATCATAGCGCGCAGTTTTTCACCGACTTGTTCAATCTGGTGCTCGTCATTCAAACGACGGGTGGCTTTGAACGAAGGTTGGCCAACCGCATTTTCAAGCATGAAATCACGCACGAATTTGCCGTTCTGGATGTCGGTCAATACGGCCTTCATTTTTGCTTTGGTTTCGTCGTATGGCAGGATGCGCGGGCCGCTGACGTATTCGCCATATTCTGCGGTGTTGGAGATCGAATAGTTCATGTTGGCGATGCCGCCTTCATAGATCAGATCAACGATCAATTTGACCTCGTGCAGACACTCGAAATACGCCATTTCCGGTGCATAACCGGCCTCGACCAGTGTTTCGAAACCCATGCGGATCAATTCAACCAAGCCACCACAGAGAACGGCCTGTTCGCCGAATAGGTCGGTTTCACATTCTTCGCGGAAATTGGTTTCAATAATGCCGGAACGCCCGCCACCGATGGCCGAACAATACGACAGACCGATTTCAAGAGCTTTTCCAGACGCATCTTTATCAACGGCAACGAGGCACGGAACGCCGCCGCCTTTGGTGTATTCGCCGCGCACGGTGTGGCCTGGGCCTTTGGGGGCCATCATGATCACGTCAACGCCTTCTTTGGCTTCGATCAAACCGAAGTGGATGTTCAAACCGTGGGCAAATGCGATGGCTGCGCCCTCACGGATGTTGTCATGCACGTATTTTTTGTAGGTTTCGGCCTGCAATTCGTCGGGCATGGTGAACATGATCAAATCGGCCCAGGCGGCGGCCTCGGCAATGCCCATAACCTTAAGGCCTTCACCTTCGGCTTTGGCCGCAGAGGCAGAGCCTTCGCGCAGCGCCACAACGACGTTTTTCGCGCCTGAATCACGCAGGTTCAACGCATGTGCGTGACCTTGCGATCCATAGCCGAGAATGGCGACGTTCATGTTTTTGATCAGGTTAACATCGCAATCGCGATCATAATATACGCGCATTTTGGCGCTCCTTTGGTTGCTGAATTCTGTTGGCACAATACCGCAGGCGGTTGTGGAATGGGATTGCCTTTCTTGTGAAATTTTGCGGATATGCTAAAGAAACATTCACAATATGGCCAATAAGAGGAATATTCATGCTTGATGACATTGATCGGCGTATTCTGCGGCAGTATCAGGCGAATCCGGCGCTTTCCACCAACGACCTTGCAGAGGCCGCAGGTATCACCGTTGCAACCTGTTGGCGGCGGTTGGAAAAATTGCAGGAACAGGGCCTTGTTTTGGGCCTGCGCGCCATTATTAACTGGCGCGCCTTGGGTTATGCGGTTGAAGTGTCGTTGCGGGTGACCCTAGATAAAACCCAATCGCGCGCGTTTGATGATTTTATCGAAGCCGCGCGCGAGGTGCCCGAAGTCATTGAAATCCAGACCTTTCTTGGGCGGGTCGATGTGCGCCTGTCGGTGATTGCGCGCGATATGGCGCATTATCAAATGCTTTACCGGACGCGTATCCTGACCCTGCCACATATCGCCGATATCGAGGCGTTGATGCAAATTGCCAGCATCAAGGCCGACGAAGCGCTACCAATATGATGGATCTGGACGAGATTGACCGCAAGTTGCTTGCGGCATTGGCGCAGGATGCCACCCAGAATGCCGGTGTTTTAGGCCGCCGGTTCGGGCTTAGCCAACCGTCGGCATGGCGGCGCATCAAACGGTTGCGCGAAAATGGCGCGATCAAGGGTCAGTGGCTTGAATTGAACCGTGAAAAGCTCGGTTTTGGGGTGACGGTGTTTCTTGGGGTGAAACTGGCCACCAAGGGCCGGGTTTCGCTGGAAGATTTCGAACGTGCAGTCACCGCCATCCCCGAGGTGCAGCGCGTCGAACATGTGCTGGGCATGTATGACTATCGTTTGCGGGTGGTGGCGCGCGATATTGCCGATTTTGAACGGGTGTTGCGCCGCCGGATAATGACATTGCCGGGGGTCGGGGACGTCGAGGCCAACGTTTTACTAAGCGAAGAACGCCGACCAGGGCCATTATAAGCGGGCAGGGAGGGGCGAACAGGGCGATTTACTGAAGGTTAGAAAG
>JAUZRV010000038.1 GCA_030950105.1 Rhodobacterales bacterium
CCTTGGCGGATCTTGCCAAACACTATGCGGCGCGGCGCGATGTGCGGGTGGTGATCCTTGAGACGCTGGGCCTGTCAAAAAGCCGCAATGCCGCGTTGGCGCAGGCCGAGGGCGATTTGATTGTGTTTTGCGATGATGACCTCGGGCTTGATCTCGACGGGATTATGGCGCTGGCAAAGGCCTTTGAACAAGACGGTGATCTGGCGCTGGCGGCGGGATGGCGGAGCCGGGGAAGCGGCGCGCAGATGGCGGGGCGGCGGGCGCGCGCCGAACGGTTGACCCTGTTCAATTCGGGCCGGATATGTGCGCCGGAATTGATGGTGCGGCGCGCGGATTTCGGGCCAAACGGGGTGCGGTTTGATACCGATTTCGGCCTTGGGGCGCGCCACGGATTGGGCGAAGAATATGTGTTTGTCACCGATGCCCTCAAAACCGGTCTCAAGGGGATGTCATTGCCGGTCATCACCGGACAGCACGATGATATCAGCACCGGCAGTGATTGGGAGGATCCGGCATTGATGGCCGGGCGCCAACAGGTGCTGTCACGGGTTTTCGGGCCGTGGGCCTGGATGATCCGGCCGGTTTACGCATGGCGGCACCGGCGGCGGTTGGGCAGTCTGCGCGCGGTTCTCGGGTTTGCGTTTCATCGCGGTTAAAGACCCTACCCCCCCCTAAACCCCCTGTCCATCAGCGGCATAGAATCGAAGCGCGCACTGGATGTGGTAGAACGTCGAGGCGGGCATCGTGTCGGACAATAATGTGCCGTCAATGGCGCGTTTGTCATACCAGCCGCCGGGGGTTTTGGGGGTTAGATAGTCATGCCACAGTAGGTCAAAAATCGCGTTTGGGGCCATGTTAGGGTCTAAAATTGCGCCGCGTCTCTGCATCACCACGGCAGCCTTGAGAAGTTCGGTTTGCGGCCACATGCGGCGGGTTGTGCAGGCGGGGTCATCCACCGGTTCGGCGCGATCGGGCAGAAATCCCGC
The DNA here is from genome assembly GCA_030950105.1 of Rhodobacterales bacterium. Classification (GTDB taxonomy): domain Bacteria; phylum Pseudomonadota; class Alphaproteobacteria; order Rhodobacterales; family Rhodobacteraceae; genus JAUZRV01. Next base: position 987 of record JAUZRV010000038.1, read on the forward strand.
CCCATCGCGGCGCGTCACAACGGCATCAAACAGCAGATCGAGATCAACGTTGGTGGTTGCACCCGTGACGGTTTCGTAGCGGTCGATAAGATAGATCCATTCGGCCATATGGCCCGGTTCGATGGTTTGTTTATCTATGGTCAACGGGTGCCAACCGGCATCGAAATATTCCAGTATCCGCCCGTCGGTTTGGAAAAATACATCTCTAAACAGGCCGAGACATTCACCGGCCATGTCGCGAAACCGTGCCTCTCCGGTGGTGCGGTAAAGCGCGGTCGTGGCCTCGAACATATGCATATGCGGGTTTTGACGGCGCGGCAGGGTGCGGCGCGCGTTTTCATGCCACCCGCGCGGGGCCTTGAGACGGGCCAAGGCGGTTTCGAGGTGGGCCAGATCGGCGGTAATGTCACAACCGGCATCGCCAAGGGCCGAGAGCGCCAGCAGCATAAAGGCAAGATCATAGAGATCATGGGGCGCGGTGTGGATCGACATATCGGGTTTGAAATATGCCGCGAGATTGCCGGTCACCGGATCAAATCCGCGCTGCATGGCAAAGGCGAACAGGTGTTGCGCGAGCGGCAG
>JAUZRV010000039.1 GCA_030950105.1 Rhodobacterales bacterium
CTCTACCTCGCGCGAAGATGCTTGAGGGCGGAATCTGCCTGAAATCAGGGGAGCGGGGTAAAATAGTCGCGAAAGCGGCCGCAAAACGGCTGGTGCCGTGAACCCGAGCGGCAATCGACAACTTCCGCATGCCGAAAGCCATGTTGTTCAGAGTTTCCCTAGTTTCCATACATTTGGAAAAGCGGCTTTGGCAATTCGTTCTCGATTGAAAAGTTGAAAATCGTTTGACCAACTTAACGCCACTAAACTCATGTCATAGGGGGAGGCTTTACGAAATGACCCATTGCGCGCTGATTGGATTAATTCATCAGTTTCGACGGTCTTGCGCCGACACTTGATTTCGGCTTCTGTTTCACTGTCTGTTTTCAAAGACTCGCGCCATATTGTATCACCAATAATACGCTGAACATCTCGTGGTATAGGTCTTTCGAATTGGTATACTCGACCACGTTTCCTAAGATATTTCATCTAATAGACTCACACAATGACTCACAGTTTAAACCACAATCAGCTTTATGCGGGTTGGCAAACTATTGTTTTATTGCACTATTATTGAAATGATTGGGCTTTCTTTGTCAAGGAAAACCATTGGAGGCGAGTACCGGAGTCGAACCGGTCTTCACGAATTTGCAATCCGCTGCGTAACCGCTCCGCCAACTCGCCGACTTCATGGTGGGTGCCGACTATATGATCTCGGCAGGGGCCGCAAGAGGCGATACGATGGATTTGATGTATGGCAACCGTTGCTGCTGTCGGCAAATTGTGAGAGAAGATAAATAGAGGATTCTGAACAAACGAGTTACTGATGCCAGATTTCAATGCCCGCCGCACGATGATGGTCGATACACAGGTTCGCCCGTCGGATGTCACGAAATTCCCTGTAATCGACGCGATGCTGTCGGTGCCACGCGAGGCTTTTGTGCCAAGCGACCGGCGCGAAGCCGCATATGTTGGTGAAAACCTCGATCTCGGCAACGGGCGTGTGCTTCTTGAACCGCGCAGCCTTGCCAAAATTCTGGATGCGCTGGATATTCAGGATGACGAGATGGTGTTGGATATCGGCGCCGCGCTTGGCTATAGTTCTGCGGTAATCGCGTATATGGCCGAGGCCGTTGTCGGTGTCGAGGAAAACCCCGAGTTTGTCGAAGAAGCCCAATCCTTGCTGAGCGATCAAGGCGCAGACAATGTTATCATGCACGATGGCCCTTTGTCAGAAGGGGCGCCAGAGCACGGGCCTTACGATGTTATAACACTTCAGGGGGCCGTCGGGCATCTTCCCGACGCTTTGCTGGACCAGCTCAAAGATGGCGGGCGTATTGCCTGCCTGTTTGCCGAGGGCGCATTGGGCGTTGTTCGGATCGGATACAAGATTGACGGCAAAATAAGCTGGCAATATTCTTTTAATGCCGGTGCACCTGTTTTGCCCGGATTTGAACGTCACGCGGCGTTCGTTTTGTAACAGTCGCCAAGATGTGCACTCTGAAAGCAGGGGCATAGCAGGCGCAACTATGGTAAAAGCCTTTGGGGGGCAGCGGGTCATGAACGCAACACCAAAAACCGGAACTGTTGGCAAGTCTCTCTTGGTCGGGGCATTGTCGGTCTGGATATCTGCCGTATCAACAGTATCGGCACATGCCGAAAATCTGGCGGATGTTCTGGTGAGCGCCTATAATCATTCCGGATTGATTGACCAAAACCGTGCGTTGTTGCGGGCGGCGGACGAAAACGTTGCCATTGCGGCTTCGACACTGCGCCCGATCGTCAACTGGTCGGCCAATATGACGCGCACCTGGGGCACGGCAAGGACTGCGCCTTTGGCACCTGTCGCATCCAGCGTAAGCACTACAGCCACCTTGGGCATATCGGCAAGCCTTCTGGTTTATGATTTTGGGCAGTCAAAATTGCGCATTGATGCGGCCAAAGAAAATGTTCTTGCCACCCGTGAAGGTCTGATCGAGATCGAACAACAGGTTCTGTTGCGCGCTGTTGCGGCCTATATGAATGTGCGCCGCCACAATGAATTTGTCGCCTTGAGACATAGCAATGTGCGCTTGATCATCCAGGAATTGCGCGCCGCCAAAGACCGGTTCGAGGTTGGCGAGGTAACGCGCACCGATGTTGCATTGGCCGAAGCACGGCTTGCTGCGGCCCGCGCCGGTTTGGCCGGAGCGCAGGGCCTGTTGGTCAGCGCGCAGGAAGAATTTGGCGCAGCGGTCGGCCACAAACCCCGCAACCTGAGTGCGCCACCACGTCTGCCTAAAACGGCCTCGTCACCAAGTGCGGCCAAGGCCATCGCGTTGCGCAGCCATCCGAATATCAAAAAAACCCAGCATACTGTGACGGCTGCGGAATTGAATGTTCTGTTGGCCGAGGCCGCGATGAAGCCCACGGTGAACCTTACCGCGCAATATGGCCTGACCGAGAATGTCAATTCTACGCTGTTTCAACGGGGCGGCAGCGTTGGCCTGAATGTTGCCGGACCGATTTATCAGGGCGGTCGTTTAAGCGCGTTGGCCCGTCAGGCAATGGCGCAACGCGATTCGGCGCGTGCCGGCCTTCATATTCAAGGGCTTGTGATTGCACAAAGCGTTGGCACCGCGTTTTCGCAGCTTCAGGTGGCGCGTGCCACATTGCAAGCCGGTGAACGGCAAGTGCGCGCGGCCCGCGTGGCCTTTCGCGGGGTGCGCGAAGAAGCGACTTTGGGGGCCCGCACCACTCTGGATGTTTTGAACGCAGAGCAAGAGCTTCTGGATGCGCAAGCCAACCGTATTTCGGCAAGTGCAGATGAATATATCGCGGCCTATACGTTGCTGTCGTCGATGGGGCTGTTGACGGCTGATAACCTCAAGCTTGCGGTGCAAAGCTATGACCCCGCTGCCTATTATAACATGGTGCGAACTGCGCCTGCTCTCAAATCCGCACAGGGTCAAAAACTTGATCGTGTGTTGCGCGCCCTCGGAAAAGAATAAACCTCAATCACGGTATTTCCGAAAGGGGTGGCCCGTTCGTTACAAGGTTGATCATATTTGAATCGGTGTCCTGCCAAATTCAAAACACAGGGCGATTTACTGAAGGTTAGAAAGTTGTTGC
>JAUZRV010000004.1 GCA_030950105.1 Rhodobacterales bacterium
CGCGGCATCAGCCGCCCGAACACCCCCAGATATCAACCTTCAACGCACACTCTAAACTCAGTTCAAAACGCCGCCGTCAACCCGGCCGATCCAGTGCGCCGGAAGGAAATACCCGGAGTCTGATGAATAATTCGGGCTAAAGCGTCTCGCCAGAAACTTGAATCACATGTTTCAGGCGAGGCGCTTTAATCACCCGCCGTGGTGCCGCCGCTCTGCGCCAATGGGCGGGCCAAGGGGCAATGTTAAGAATTTGAAAAGTTAGGATTACCTTACCAAATCTGCTGCCGAGGTCAGGATAACCAAACCCTATTGGCGCGCCATTTCGCCCCAACCCCGATCAATTCTACCAATTGTCCTTGAACCACTTGATCGCTTTTCCAAACGATCGCTTGCCCATCCGGTCCACCGGCAGATCAAAATCCCAAAATTCGTCCTGCGGATGCGCCGCAAACAGACACATGCCCACCGCCGAAGAAAACCCCGGTCCGGTTGCCGCCTGTGGCAATCCGTGCACCCGCAAAGGCCGCCCCAAACGCACTTGATGGCCCAATATTTTCGCGGCCAATCCATCCAGCCCCGGAATCTGGCTGCCACCACCGGTCAACACAATCTGCTGGCTTGGCAGTTGATCAAACCCCGCAGCATCAAGTCGGGCGCGCACTTCTTCGAGAATTTCCTCGACCCGCGGCCGCATAATCCCGATCAATTCCGCACGGCTCACGGCGCGCCGGTCATGTTCCCAATCGCCGGTATCACCGCCAATATCAATCATTTCGCGGTCATCCATGCCGGTCGCCAAAACGCCGCCATAAAATGTCTTGATCCGCTCGGCCGTTGCCACCGGAACCTGCAATCCCATCGAAATATCGCCGGTCACATGGTCGCCGCCCATGGCCACCGCATCGGCATAAATCATGTGTTTCTTCATGAAAATCGAAACGCCGGTCGCCCCGCCGCCCAAATCAATACAGGCCGCGCCCAATTCTTGTTCGTCTTCCACCAGCGATGAAATCCCCGACACATAGGCCGACGATGCCACCCCCGCCAATTCAAGATCACAGCGTTTCACACATTGGGCAAGGTTCTGCACGGCGGCGGCATCCACTGTCACCATATGAATATCGGTGGCCAACTGTTGCCCGATCTGCCCGCGCGGATCGTTCAACCCGCTCCGGTGATCCAGCGCAAAATTCACCGGCTGCGCATGAAGAACCTCGCGGTGGCCGCTAAATCCGGCCTCGTAATCGGGCACATCACAGGCGGCCAAAACCCGGCTCACATCATGTTCCGTCACCGCGTGGCCCTCAAGGTCGACCATCCCTGCCAACCCATAAGAACGCGGCTCGGCACCGGCAAAACACGCGATCACATGATCCACCCGTATGTTCGCCATCTTTTGCGCCGCCTGAAGCGCGGTACGAATGGCACGTTCGGTTTCCGGCATCGCGTCGATTTCACCAAAGCGCACGCCGCGCGACCGTGTGGTCGCCGCCCCGATCACGCGGAACCCAACCTGCCCCGCCATTGCGCCAATGCCTTCGTTTTCACCCTCGCCTGCGCGTTGAGCTCCGCCGATCCCGAACCCTTCACTATTGTCAAACCGCAGCACCAGACAGGCAATTTTCGAGGTGCCCACATCCAGAACCGCCACCACGCCCCGTTGCATCGCGGCCTTGCGCATATTGCGCATCGCGCGCTGTTTGTCATAAAGCGTGTTCATCAATTTCCGTCCCCGACTGTCATTTCTCTTATGCGCCACCATTGTTCGACCGCAGTGACATTCATCCGCAAGGTCGGGCGGCGTTCGAACCGCACATCAACCACCACCAAATCACGATCAAGCATATCTTCGGCCTGTGACAACGCGATCACCCGTTCCAATGCGCGCACCGGATTATCCTCGGGTAGCATGATCTTCTGCCCGCGATCCAGAACAACATCCCAACGCCGCGCGCCCATGCGCACCAATCCGCGCAATCGCGCCTCTATGGGCCGTGCGGCGCGCAAAATGGCCTGCGCCTCGCTCACGGCCTTGTCGGCCCCGTCACCGGCAATCATCGCCAGTTCCGGCCGCGCCTGGCGCTGCATCACCGCCCCGATCACCACACCGTCTTTGTCAAGCATCACAACCTCGTCCGCGGTGCGCCACAACAGCACCGCAACCCGTTCAACAACGTCGATCTGCAAAACCCCGCCGCTTTGCACCCGCACACTGGCGTCGGCAATCGCCGGCAACGCAAGCACCCGATTGCGAATTTCCGCTAGGTCCATATTGAACGTGCTGCGCGGCAACGTCAGATCAATACTGGCGCGCAATGTTCGGGCAACCTCGTCAGACGCACCCTCGATGGCCATGACCTGCACCATAAATTCCGGCCGGTTCTCGATTTCCTGGCGCAGCTCGGCGACGCTGGCGTTGATCCGCGCCAGACGTTCCTCATCCGACAGATAAATCGTTCCCGCCATCAACGCCAATCCAAACGGCAGCCCGAACCGCAGCAACCGCCGGTAGATCGGCGTCAACAATATCCGCTGCACCCGATACGACCATCTGGACGGCGACGGATCGGCGCGCCGCTTGGCGCTTTCCGGCTTTCTCGTCTTCACTTCCCGCATGAGGCATCCTCTACCATCCATCGGCACAAGGCCCCGAAACTGATCCCGCATTTCTCTGCCTGCTCTGGCGATAATGACGTCGGCGCCATTCCCGGCTGGGTGTTGGTTTCAAGCAATATCAACCCGTCCAACCCTTTGGCCTCGTCCCAGCGGAAATCTGTCCGGCTCATCCCGCGACACCCCAAAACCCGATGCGCCCGCTCGGCATAGTCCATACAAGCGTCAAAAATCTCTTTTGGAAGATCGGCCGGCACCACGTGGCGCGATCCGCCTTCGGTATATTTGGCATCATAATCATACCACCCCTCGGTTAGAATATCGGTCACCGTCAACGCCCGATCCCCCATCACCGTAGTGGTCAACTCGCGACCGGCCACAAACCGCTCAACCATCACCGTTTCCGGCATCGTATCGGCCAGTTGCGGTGGCCCGTTGGCGGCCTCGTGCACAAGGTAAATCCCCACAGACGAGCCTTCGGAATTGGGCTTTACCACATAGGGCGGCACCATCACATGTTCGCGCCGCACCCGTTCGGCATCGACAATCACACTCTCGACAACCGGCAATCCAACGCTTTCAAACGCCGCCTTACAGCGCTGCTTGTCCATTGCCAGTGCCGACGCCAAAACCCCCGAATGGGTATAGGGCAACCCCAGCCACTCAAACAGCCCCTGAACACAGCCGTCTTCGCCCCAGCGCCCGTGCAAAGCGTTGAAAATCACATCCGGTTTTATATCCTGAAGTCGCGCGGACAGATCGGCGCCGGCATCCACCGTCACCACATCATATCCTTCGTCCCGCAAAGCCGCCGCGCAATCGCGCCCAGTCATCAACGACACCTCGCGCTCTGCCGAGGGTCCGCCCATTACAACCGCCACTTTTCGGGGTGTTCTGCTCGAACGTCCCACCGTGTGCCTCGTTTCCCGACCTTTGCGGCCGTGGTTTTTATTATTCCGCTACATCCGCCATTTTTAGACGAATTTTATGTATTATCTTCTGCCTGAAACTGCGGTTCGGGATCACCGACCCGCATAATTTCCCATTCTAACGTTATTCCACTGGAATCGTAAACCTTTTTTCGCACGTCTTCCCCCAATCCCTCAAGATCTGTGGCCGTGGCGCCCCCGGTATTGACCAGAAAATTGGAATGCATCTCGCTCATCTGCGCGCCGCCCCGCCGCGCGCCGCGCATACCGGCATCGTCAATCACCTTCCACGCCTTGAGGTCATGCACATCATCCGCCTGCCCCGTGCTCGAAAATCCCGCCGGATTTCGAAACGTGCTGCCGGCTGTGCGATCCTTGGTTGGCTGGGTTTCGTCGCGCTTTTTGATCTGCGCCGCCATCCGCGCCTCAAGCATTTCAGGATCCCCCGCAATACCTTCAAAAACCGCTTCGACAATCACCGCGCCTTGCGCCAAATCACTTCTCCGATAGCGGAAATTCATTTCCTCGCCGTCAATTGTCACCACCTCACCAGACCGCAAAACCACCGTCGCGCTCACAAAAATATCCGCCGTATAATGGCCGTAACACCCCGCGTTCATCCGCACCGCGCCGCCAACCGCCCCCGGAATCGTGCGCAAGAATGTAAGGTCCACCCCCTGCGCCGCCGCCCTGCGCGCCACATGCCCATCCAACGCCGCGGCGCCACATCTCGCCCGTAAACCATCCACCTCAATATGGTTAAACCCGCGCCCCAGCTTGATCACCACCCCGCGCAAGCCCCCATCCCGCACAATAAGATTGCTGCCAACCCCCATAGGAAACACCGGAACCATTGGATCAAGCGCGCCCAAAAACCCCGCCAAATCATCCACATCCCTGGGCTGAAAAACCACATCCGCCGGCCCGCCCACGCGCAACCAGGTCAATTCCGACAACAGCCGGTCATAGGTCAATGTGCCACGCACAGCAGGAAGGGTATCTATCATCCCTCCCCTCTACCCAAAACCATCCCGAAGGAAAACCCGTTTCCCAAACCAAGGGCAGCCCCCGCCGTGGGGGCGGGCGGGGGCAGCCCGTGACGCAAGCGCCACGGGCAAAGGTTTTATCAACCGCCAAATAAATACTCTTTAATCAATTCCCCGAGTTCTCTCATTCCCTTACCGCGTTTCACCCACTTAAGCGCGGCATCCGTCGCATCGCCGCTTTTCCCGACCACCTTGCCCGCACGATCCCGATAAACCCCTGCTGTCGCCCCGACTTTGGCTAGCTGAAAATCAACATCCCGCCGCAGGCTTGAATTGAAACTCTCGTCACTTGTGCCATCAATCGCCCGCATCTTGGCCTCGACACTGTCCAGAATATCCTGCAACACCGCGACATCCGCCGCCGCCAATTCTGGATAATCCCCGTTATTGCCGCTGGCCACCGCTTCAACGATATCTCGAAAATCCTGTAGAACCTCCCAAGGCGTGGCATCCTCCTCCATTCGCACATCCCGCAAAATGGCAAATCGCGCCAAAGTATTCGAAAAATGCGTCGCAATCAGATTGCGCAAATTATCCGCACACTCTTGCAATGGCTGCGCCAACGGCCCGAATTCGCGTCGCGTCTCATCACTCAACGCCGCCGCCTCGATCATCTTGCCATATTCAAGAAGCTTGCCAACCCGCAACGCCCCTACATCTTGCGCGTTTGATATTTCTTGCAGCGCCGCGTTGAGGTAGGTGCGCACCCCGCCTGCCTCCTGCATCCCCCGCCCTTCGGCTTCCAAACCCGCGCTCAACAATTCAAACCCCTCGCGCACATCCCCCGCATCCTGCAAAAATGCCTTCAACACTTCCGGATCGGTCAAATGTTTCCAATCCGCCGCCATCGGAATGGCGCGCATCACCTTTTCTTGCTGGTCAAAACTGAAATCATACAATGTCGCGGTCATCAATTCCGCGATAGGAGCGCTCGTGATTGTTTTCGAAGGCCGGTTTTTCGCTTTCCGATACCTATCAACAATCCCCGCAATCACCCCGTTCACCACCGCCGGCCCCTGATTCCAGACCTCCGGTGCAATCAACGCAATTTCTTCCAGCATCTTCCAATCCGGCACCACCCCGTCCAGCGCCCCCTGATACCAGTCCCGCCAAAACGCCCAATCACCGTCAAGGCCGGCCCGCGCCTGCTGCCATTCCTTGTCGAACAGGTTTTCCCCCGCCGTCCACAACCCCCGCCCCTCTGGCGCAATGCCCCCGTCAAATGCGCGGCAATCCTGTTGAATTTCCGCCCAGAGTTTTTTTCTGGTGGCGGCGGTGGCGGCGGCTTTTCTGATCTCGGGGGTTGGAACAATACACGCAACCCCCGAGATCAGATTAGACCGCAATAGTGGCAACGCCGTCTTTGACGCTTGGGTCGGTGACAGAACAG